>JBCCEF010000013.1 GCA_039030395.1 Acidobacteriota bacterium | reverse complement strand
GAGCAGGCGAGCGGCGGTGAGGTCCGTCGCCATGCGGGCGATCTTCTGCTGGATGAGTTGAAAATCCGCCAGCGGCTTTCCGAATTGCCTTCGCGCCTTGGCGTGGGAGAGGGCCTCATCGAGGGCCCGGGTCGCCATACCGCATGCTGCCGCGGCGACGGTGGCGCGCAGTCGGTCGAGGGTGGTCAAGGCGAGTTTGAATCCCTGGCCCTCGGCACCGATCAGCGCATCCGCCGGCAGCCGGCAAGCCTTCAAAAACAGCTCTCCCAGAGGGTGCGGCGCGCTCAGCCGCTGCGGCCGAAAGCTCAGTCCGGGGGTGTCGCCGGGCACGACGAAGGCGGAGATGCCGCGGTGGCCGGCTTGCCGGTCGGTGGCGGCGAAGAGGGTGTAGAAATCCGCCAGGCCGGCGTTCGAAATGAAGATTTTGTGGCCGTCGATTCGCCAGCCGTCGCCGCCGCGCACCGCTCGGGTGCGCATGCCCGCCGGGTCAGAACCGGCCTCCGGTTCGGTGAGCGCGAAGCCGGCCATCGCCGCGCCCTTCGCCACCGCCGGGAGCCAGCGTTCTCTCACCGCTTCGTCGGCGGCCAGGGTGAGAGGCAGCGAGCCCAACCCCTGCAGGGCGAAGATCGAGTCCGCCAGCGGTGAAGCGTGGCCGAGGGCCTCGCGGATCAGGCAGCAGGCGCGCAGGTCGAAGTCCACCGTTCGCCCGGAGTCCCTCGGCCGAGATTCGGCCTTGCCGCCCCAGCGCTTCGGCACCGTCCAGGCGCTCCAGCCGCCGTCGCCGAGGCGTCGGAGGATGTCTCGCCCTTGCTCCCGGCCGGCTGCGTCGTCCGCCGGGTGGGGTAGCGGCGCGATCTCGGCGGCGGCGAAGGCGTCCACCGCCCGCGCCAGCTCGCGGTGGTGCGGAGCGAGAAAGGCGTCGATGGGGGAGAGGTCGATCATCGGTCTTCGGAATCGCCTCTCGCGTCGCGATCGAACACCACCGGGCGCTTGTCCCGGAAGGCTTCGTAGGCTTCGCGAAAGTTGGGATCTTCCATGCAGGCGGCCTGGATCTCCACTTCCATCGAAAGCGCCGTTTCGAGATCGAGAGCCGCTTCCCGCAGCACCATCTTCTTGGTGATCTCCAGGCCGAAGGCGGGACCTGCCGCCAGCCTCTCGGCCCAGCTCCGGCCCTCGGCGGCGATCTCGTCCTCGGCAACCACCCGGTTGTAGAGGCCGATGCGGTGGGCCTCGGCGGCGTCGATGAAGTCGCCAGTCATCAGCAGCTCCATCGCTCGCCCCAGGCCGACGTGGCGGGGCAGTAGCCAGGAGGCTCCCATGTCCGCCCCGGACAGGCCGACCTTGGTGAACAGGAAGGCGATCTTGGCGCGCTCGGAGGCGATCCGCACGTCGCAGGCGCTGGCGATCACCGCCCCGGCACCGGCGACGGTGCCGTTCAGTACGCCCACGATCGGCCGTCGGCAGCGCAGCATGGCGAGGATCAGGTCGCCGGTGTTGCGGGTGAAGTCCAAGAGGCCACGGTAATCGAACTGGAACAGCTCGCCGATGATGTCCTCCACGTCGCCGCCGGAGCAGAAGGCCCTGCCGGCGCCGGTCAACAGGATAGACCGCACGCCGGGCTCCGTATCGAGCGCGATGAAGCCGTCGCGCAGCTCGCGGTAGACCTCGAAGGTCAGGGCATTGAGGCGCTCCGGCCGGTTGAGGGTGACGGTGGCGACACCGGTGGTCGGGTCGAGCTGATAGAGGAATGAGTTCGCTTCGATTGCCATCCTTATGCTCCTACGCGATCACCGCGGTCGCTTCGATTTCCACCTGGGCGCCGGCTTCCAGCAGGTCCGCCACCTCGACCAGGGCCATGGTGGGGAAGTGCCTTCCCATGTGCCGGCGGTAGCACTCGCCGATCTGGCGAAGGGCGGCCAGGTAGGCTTGCTTGTCGGTCACGTACAGGGTCAACCGGGCGATGGCATCCGGCGCGCCGCCGGCTTCGCGGACGACGGTGACGACGTTGCCGAGAGCCTGATCGAACTGAGCGACGAAATCCTCGGAGACCAGGCGCTGATCGCCGTCCCAGCCGATCTGGCCGGCGACGAACAGCAGCCGTCCGCCGGCCGGGGCGAGGATGCCGTTGGAGTAGCCCCTGGGCGCCCCGAGGGCTGCGGGGTTGATCACTTCCAGGCGGGTCATCAGCCCTGCACTCCGCCGCCGTCGATCACCAGCGTTTGGCCGCTGATGCCGGCGGAGCGGGGGTCGCACAGGTGCACGGTGGTGTGGGCGATTTCTTGCGGCGACATCATGCGCTGCTGAGGGCTGGTGGCCTCCATGTGCTTGCGGGCTTCCTCGGGACTGATGCCGGCCTTGTCGACGATGTTGTCGATCGCGCCCTCGACCAGCGGGGTGTCCACATAGCCCGGGCACACGGCGTTGACGGTCACCCCCCGGGTCGCCACCTCGGCGGCCAGGGAGCGAGTGAAACCGACCACCGCATGCTTGGTGGCGGCGTAAGCGGTGATGTAGGCCGCACCGACCTTGCCGGCGACGGACGCCATGTTGATGACGCGTCCCCAGCTGCGCTCGACCATTGCCGGCAGGAAGGTCTGAGTGCAGAGAAAGGTGCCGGTGACGTTGACCGCGAAGATGCGATTCCAATCCTCCAGGGAGATCGCCTTCAAGGGCATCGAAACGGCGTAGCCGGCATTGTTGATCAGAATGTCGGCGGGGCCATAGCGCTCGTCGGTGGCGTTGCGCAGCGCTTCGATCTGGTCCGGTGAGGCGACGTCGCAGGAGTGGGCCTGGGCCTCGTTGCCGGCCAGACGGATGGCGTTGGCCACCGCCTCGATCTCGTCCGTCGTGCGGGCGCTGATCATCACCTTCGCACCGGCGAAGGCCAGCGCCTTGGCGATCTCTTCGCCGATGCCGCGGCCGGCGCCGGTGACGACGGCGACCTTGCCGGCCAGGGATCCTGCGGTGCTCATGGTGCCGTCTCCATCTTCTTCTCCGAGGCTTCCATCACAGCTTCCTCCAGAATCGCACCGAGGGTGCGCAGGGTTTCGATTCCCTCGGCCGCCGTGGCGGCGGCCGGATCGCCGAAGTAGGCCTCCGGGCCGCCGGCTTCCTCGAAGCTCGCGAGGCCGTCGCGGATGGCCGTCGAGAGGGATTTGGGGTTGGCCGGCAGCGTGCGCCGCCGATCTTCTCGCACCAGGTCGGGCCGCTCGGCGAGGACCACCGATCCTTCGTATTGCCCCGCGTGGCAGGCGCCGCTCTTGAACTCGTCGGTCAGGCGCGACGCCCAGGGCTTGCGGGTGAGGTTCGGGAAGGCAATGGCGATTCGTCCTTCGCGTTCGATCTCGCGTACCGCCCGCAGGATCGCTTCGAGGTTCGCCGGATCGAAGTGCGCGCTGGCGATGGCGATCATGCCGACGCCTTGGTCCGCGAGGGAGCGGGCGATGTCCGTGATCAGCTCCGTCAATACGTGCGGCCGGATGGAGATGGTGCCGGGAAAGTTAGCGGCGAATCCGGCCGGCGTGTAGTCCAGGGTCGGCAGGACCAAGGGACGCCAGCGGCCGCCTTCCGACAAGCGCTGGGCGGCTTCCCGCACCATGCCTTCGGCGATCAATCCGTCGGTGTTCAAGGGCAAATGTGGACCGTGGGCTTCCACCGCTCCGATCGGGAGCAGGGCAACGGTGCGCGAGCGGTCGAGGGCGGCGAGATCGCGCCAGGTTTGCTCGCTCCATTGGGGGGGCATAGGGGTGGAGGTTAGCACGGGGCCGCGGCCTCCAGTGAGAGGGGTGCGGTGTCGACTCAGTCCGAAGGTTAGTGAGGTCGAAGTAGACTCCGCGCCATGTCCCGTGCACGCCTCTTGATCCTGGCTTCCGCGCTGTTGTTCTCCACCGGTGGGGCGGTGGTGAAGTCGATTTCTCTTTCCGGCTGGCAGGTGGCTTGTCTGCGCAGTGGGATTGCGGCGCTGGTGCTGTTCCTGGCGCTGCCGGCGGCGCGGCGGCGCTGGTCCTGGGGATCGGTGGGGGTGGGGGTGGCCTACGCGGCGACGATGATTCTCTTTGTTCTCGCCAACAAGCTCACCACCGCGGCGAACACGATCTTCTTGCAGTCGACGGCGCCTCTCTACATTCTGCTGCTGAGTCCCTGGCTGTTGAAGGAGAAGGTGCACCGCCGCGATGTCTTCTACATGCTCGCGCTGGCGGTGGGGATGGGATTGTTCTTCGTCGGCGCCGAGGCGCGGCAGGCGACGGCGCCGGATCCCTGGACGGGAAACCTGCTCTCCACCGCCGCCGGCGTGACCTGGGCCTTGACCGTGGTGGGGATGCGGAGCCTCGGCCGCGGCCGCTCCGGCCGGGGCGAGAATCTCGCCGGCCTGGCGGCTTTCCAGGGCAATCTGTTCGCCGGTCTCTTCTGCATCCCGTTCGCCGGCGATCTGCTGGCGGTGTCGGCCGGCGATTGGGCGATGGTGGGCTACCTCGGCGCCTTCCAGATCGGCCTGGCCTATGTTCTCTTGACCTCCGGGCTGCGCGACGTGCCGGCCCTGGAGGCCTCTTTGTTGCTGCTGGTGGAGCCGGTGCTCAGCCCCCTGTGGGCCTGGTCGCTCCATGGCGAGGTACCGGCGTCCGGGTCGCTGGTGGGCGGGTTGGTGATCGTCGCCGCCACCGCCGTCAAGACCGTGCTGGACGCCCGCCGCGGGCGTCGGGAGCGCGCCGCCGGTCGGGGAGCGGTGGCCTGAGCGCGAGGGCTTCCGCGGGCGGTAAACTGCCCCGATGAACGAATCGAATAAAGTTCCCGGCGGCGAGATGTTTGCCGCCTCCGAGTTCCTCGCCGGTCCGCAGGACCGCCGTTTCGAGCTGCAGCGCGCCTGGCGCATCTTCGGCGAATTCATCCGCGGCTTCCGCCGGCTGCACTTCGTCGGCCCCTGTGTCACCGTCTTCGGCTCGGCACGCTTTCGTGAGGGGCATCCGCACTACGAGCTGTCGCGGCAGGTGGGTGCCGAGCTGGTGCGTGCCGGCTATACGGTAATGACCGGTGGCGGCCCGGGGGTGATGGAGGCGGCCAATCGCGGCGCCAAGGAGGCCGGCGGCCGTTCCGTCGGCTGCGGCATCGAACTGCCGGCGGAGCAGGGACTGAATCCCTATCTCGACACCTCTGTCGACTTCCGCTATTTCTTCGTCCGCAAGGTGATGCTGGTCAAGTACTCCTACGCTTTCTTCATCATGCCCGGCGGGTTCGGCACCCTGGACGAGCTGTTCGAAACGGCCACCCTCATCCAGACCGCCAAGATCCACGATTTCCCGCTGGTGGTGATGGGTACGGACTACTGGCGGCCGCTGCTCGATTTCATCGAGCATCAGATGGTGAATGCCAAAACCATCAGCCCTGGAGACTACGAACGCCTGCTGGTGACGGACGATGTTGAAGAAGCCGTGCAGCACGTCGTCAAGGTCACCACCGAGCGGTTCGGCCTGCGCTGGCGGAAGCGCCGCAAGCCGAGTTGGGTGCTGGGCGAGAAGGATCCGGTGAAGGGCGGCTCATCTCCCGCGTCGGCGGCGAGCCCGGCAGGAGGAGCGTGAGTGGTCCTCCGTTCGCGCCCTGGGCAGTCCCCGCGCCGACCGGATGCCCTGCGGGCGAAGACCCCGGCGCGAGTGGAGCGTTTTGGCGGCGGCGACCGAAGCGAAGTGGACGACCTGCTGGCGACCGAAGAGCCGCTCGAGATCCGCGTCGCCGCCGGCCGGGGCGCGGGGCGGGAAGAACATACCGTCGCCGTCACCATGCGCACGCCGGGGCACGACGACGAGCTGGCGGTGGGCTTTCTCTTCGCCGAGGGCGTGATCGCCCGCCGGGATGATGTGGCCGCCGTCGGCCCGGTGATCGACGAGCCCCTACCGGACCTGCCGGACGGCTGTTCGAACGTTGTCCTCGTCGAGCTGGCGGCGGACCGCCTGCCGGAGATGGCTCGCCTCGAACGTCACTTTTTCACCACCAGCGCCTGCGGCGTGTGCGGCAAGTCCGGCATCGAGAACCTCACCCTGCGCGCCGCCCCGTTGCCGGACGGCCCGCAGATCTCCGCTCAGGTCCTCGCCGGCCTGCCTGCCACCCTGCGCGAGTCCCAAGGGGTGTTCGACGCCACCGGCGGTCTCCACGCCGCCGCCTTCTTCGATCTGAAGGGCAATCTCCTGTCCGTGCGCGAGGACGTCGGCCGCCACAACGCTTTGGACAAGCTCATCGGCCGCGCCTTTCTCGCCGGTGAACTGCCGTTCGAGAACGGCGCGGTCCTCGTCTCCGGCCGCTCGAGTTTCGAGATCCTCCAGAAGTGCCTTGCCGCCCGCGCCCCCATCGTCGCCGCCGTCTCCGCCCCCAGCAGCCTGGCGGTGCAGGTCGCCCGGGGTTTCCACCTGACCCTCGCCGGCTTCGTGCGGGGCGACCGCTTCAACCTCTACAGCGGCTTCGAGCGCGTCGTCTAGTTACCTTCTTCAGCCCTCTCCGTAACACTTCCGAGCTCACCACGCCGGTAATCCATAGAGGCGCGTTACGCGTCTCGGAGCTGGAATCCCTGTGTGCAGCTCGGGGGCATCCGACCGTGTCGGCTCTGCTCCCGGCTCTTTTTCCCTACATCGCGTTCGCCCTGGATCTGTCCCCGGAGCGGGACACCGACGTCCTTGAGGCTGCACCCTTCCTCCCGCGAGTTCTTTATTCCAAGGGAGTTTTCACCAGGCACCGGGATTGCTCTACCTGTCGAGCATGACCTTTCCGACCGTGGGAGACTGCCGAGATGCTCGCTAGCCGATTCCGTCCGTCGCGCGCCGCCGTCGCCGCTGCTTTGGCCCTGTTGCTGTTCTCCGGCTGTGTCTCGGTGCGCACCGCCGGGGTGGTGGAGCACGAAGGCGATCTGGGTGGGGTAGAGGTGCGGGTGTTCCCGGACGATCGGGCACGCAGGGCCGGGGCGATCGGGCCGCGCTACGTGGAGACGGTGCTGGAGCGCGAGCACCGCGGCGCGTGGCAGCCGGTGTTCCGGGCCCTGTCGCCGGCCTGGTCGGTGGTGGAGCTGCCGCCGGGGCGCTACCGCTTGCGGCTGCCTTCGTTGCTCGACGAGACCGGTGCGGAAGTTCCCCTCGATGCGGAGGGCAAGATCTTCCGGGTGCGGCCCGGTGAGGTGCAGCAGGTGGAGGCGACGGTGTCTCACGTGCCGCGGGCCTGGATCGCCGCCGGGGTGTTGACCGCGGTGGTGGCCGCCATCGTGCTCGACGAATGGTTGGAAGACCACGACCTGCCGCGGCCGCCGCCTCTGCCGGACGTGGTGCTCGACGCCGTCTTCCACCTCACCGTCGACCTGGCCGTCTATTCCTGGGTCGGAGAGGGGCGGCGCGGCGCCGGCGGGCCGGTCGATCTCGCACCGGTGGTGACTTCCACCTTCCCGCAGGACGGCACCACCGTGGCCGCTTCGTGGGTGCGGCTGGTCTTCGCCCTGTCGGAGCCGCTGGCGGTGGTGGACTCCGCCGCGGTGCGAGTGGCGGCGCTGTGTGGGGACGAGTCCTACGGCCTCGAGGGACAGACGATCTACGACCCGGAGCGCTGGTGGGTGACCTGGGAGCCGGACGAAGACCTGCCGGCGGGCTGCGAGATCGACGTGACTCTGGACGCCTCCGGCATCGCCGATCCCGGCGGCAACGGTTTGTTCGGTGAGGGTGCGTTCTCCTTCCGCACTGCGCCCTGAACTCTCACCTCAACCCCATTGTTGGCGCTATTTCGCTCTGCTACTATGGCGTAAATGGAGCGTAATTCTGCCACCCTGCGCGGCCGCGGCGCCGGCATCAATCCCACCAGCCGGTTCGAGCGGCTGACGGTGCTGTCCGAGGAAGCGCCGGCGAGCCGAGTGGCGACGGAGTATCTGGCGGACACCAGCCGTTCGGTGATCGCCCGCAACAACAGCCCGGACATTCCCTTCGACGCCTCCCTCAACCCCTATCGCGGCTGCGAGCACGGCTGCGCCTACTGCTACGCCCGGCCGAGCCACGAATACCTCGGAATGTCCGCCGGCATCGACTTCGAGTCGCGCATTCTGGTGAAGGAGGACGCCCCGGAGCTGCTGCGCCGAGAGTTGGCCTCGCCGCGCTGGACGCCGCAGGTGCTCGCCCTCTCCGGCGTGACCGACGCCTATCAGCCGGTGGAGGAGAAGTTGGGCCTGACGCGCCGCTGCCTGGAAGTGCTGGTCGAGGCGCGCAATCCGGTGGTGATCGTCACCAAGAGCGCTCGGGTGACCCGCGACATCGATCTGCTCGCCGAGTTGGCAATGCACCGCGCCGCCGCCGTCTGCCTGTCCACCACCACCCTCGACGGCGACCTCGCCCGCCGCCTCGAACCCCGCGCTTCGCACCCTCGTCGTCGCCTGGCAGCGGTGGAGAAGCTGACGGCGGCGGGCATCCCGTGCAGTGTGTTGATGTCGCCCCTCATCCCCGCCTTGACGGACCACGAAATCCCCGCCCTGCTCCAGGCCGCCAAAGACGCCGGTGCCGTTTCCGCCAGCTACCTCATCCTCCGTCTCCCAGGGGCCGTCGCGCCGCTCTTTGAAGACTGGCTCACGCGCAACGTTCCGGACCGCAGGGAAAAAGTCCTCAACCGTATCCGCGCCCTGCGCGGCGGCCGTTTGAACGACCCGAGATTCGGCATGCGCTTCCGCGGCCAAGGCCCCTTCGCCGACCAGATCCGCACCCTCTTCCACACCACCAGAAAGCGTCTAGGCCTCGACAGAAGCGGCCCCAAACTCTCCACCCAATCGTTCCGCAAACCGGTGATTGACCAACTCCCCCTTTTCGACTTCTAGTCCTCCTAACCCCCTTCCAGAACAGGCCGGGTGAGGAGCTTGGTCAGGTACGAAACGGATCAGGGTAGAGAAACCGGAGGGTGAGCCGGGGTCGCTGCGTCGGGGAGCTGGATCCGGGCGCCTAGGAATCCAGGTGGAGGAGTAGGTGGTTTGCGCCCGGATCGCGCAGGGCGAGGCCACTCCTCAAGAGTTCGAGAGGCCTCGCCCGGTCCCCGTCGCAGCGACCCCGGCTCACCCGGCCTGACGAGGATTGCGCCCAGAGCGCACAGGGCGAGGCCACGCCCCTGGCCGTCGAAGAGCCTCGTCCGGTCTTCGGCGAGGGATGATCCTCTCCGCCCGGCCTCGTTGAGCAGACGCCCGTGTGGGATCATCTTCATCCCATGCGCCACGCCATCCTCCTCCTGTCCGTCCTCGCTCTCCTACCGCACCTCGCGGCAGCCGAAACGGAAGAAACCCCACCCCCCAACATCGTCCTCATCACCCTGGACACCGTCCGAGCCGACCACCTCGGCGCCGCCGGCTACCAAGACGCGAGAACCCCGAACCTAGACGCTCTGGCCCGCCGCGGAACCTACTTCGAGCGCTGCGACACCGCCGCCCCGATCACCCTGCCGAGCCACGCCAGCCTGTTCACCGGCCTTCTGCCGCCACGCCACGGCGTGCGCGACAACGGCACCTTCACGCTGGGCGACGAGTATCAAACCCTCGCCGAGACCCTCTCCGAAGCGGGCTACGACACCGGCGCCGCCATCGCCGCCGTCGTCCTCGCCAAGCGGTACGGGATGGCCCAAGGGTTCCGCCGGTGGAACGAAGAACTGACCCCCAAATCACCGGGCCTCGCCGCCGAGGAGCGCGACGCCGAGGCGGTGACCGACGCGGCCCTGAAGATCCTCGGCGACCTCACAAAACCGTACTTCCTGTGGGTCCACTACTACGACCCCCACGAGGACTACCGCCCGCCGGAACGCCTGCTGGAACGCCAGCAGGGTGCCCATCGCGCCTACGACGCTGAGATCGCCTATGTCGATGAACAGATCGGGCGACTGCTCACCGGCCTGCCCGGCAACACCGTCGTCACGGCGGTCGCCGACCATGGCGAAATGCTCGGCGACTACGGCGAAGCGACCCACGGCGTGTTGCTGCACCACGGCGCCCGGCGGGTGCCGCTGATCATGGCCGGCCCCGGCATCGCGCCGGGCCGCCGGGTGACCGACCTGGTGCGCACCATCGACCTCGCGCCGACCCTGCTCGAAATCGCCGCCGTCGAGGCCGAGCCGAAAGAGCCGATCGACGGCGAAAGCCTGCTGCCGCTGATCAGCAGGGAAGCCGCTGCCAAGGGTTCGCGGGTCAGCTACAGCGAGAGCTTCCTGCCGCTCTTCTCGT
This sequence comes from Acidobacteriota bacterium, assembly GCA_039030395.1. NCBI lineage: Bacteria > Pseudomonadati > Acidobacteriota > Acidobacteriota bacterium. Next base: position 125,449 of record JBCCEF010000013.1, on the reverse strand, counting down.
ATCGCTGGTATCCGCTGCGCGCCCTGTCCGACGGCCGCTGGCTGTTCGTCGACGCGCCGACACCGCGCCTCTTCGACCTGCGCCGGGATCCGGCCGAAGAGCGAGACCTCGCGGCGGAGAAGACGACCGTTCTGGCGAAATGGCGCGAGCGCTTCCGCGAGCGGCTCGTCGACTGGGGAGAGCTGGACGACCTGCCCGAGGCGGAAGCCGTTTCCAGTGAGGAACGCCGCGCTCTGGCGGCGTTGGGCTACCTCTCCGGTTCCGGCAGCGCGGAATCGCTGACCGGACTACCGGATCCCTACGACCTGGTGGACATCGTCGCCCGGCTGCTCGAATTGGGCGACGCGGTGAGCCAAAACCGCTGCGGCGAGGCCTTCGGCGAGCTGCGCAGGATCCTACGCCGCAGCCGCGAGAACCTGCCGGCCCTGAACATGGCGGGGATCTGCCTGATGGGGGAGGGCAAGTACGCCGAGGCGTTGCCGTACTTCGAGCAGGCGGTTTCGGTGCATCCGGATTCCACCATCGCGCGCGCCAACCTGGCCGGCTGCCTCCTACGGCTGGACCGCCGCGCGGAGGCGGAGGCCGCCTACCGAGAGACCCTCAAGCGCGATGCCGGGGTTCCCCAGGCGGTGGCGAATCTGGCGCGCTTGCTGCGCGAAAAGGGAGATCTCAGCGGCGCGCTCCAGGTGATGAGCAAGGGCTTCGCGGCCGGTGGCGAGCACGGCCGCTGGTATCTGGAGCGTGGCCTGATCCAGGCGGCTGCCGGCCGGGTGGCGCCGGCCTTCGAGGATTTTGAACGCGCCGTGGAGCTCGAACCGACGCATCGAGAAGCCCTGGAAAACGCCGCCCTCGCCGCCTATCGGTTGCGGCGTCCGGCCCGCGCCGCGACCCTCTATCGGCGCTTGGCGGAAGTCAGTCCGGGAAACTCGGCGCCGTGGAAAACCCTCGGGGCGATCCAGCTCTACGAGCTCGCAGATCCGGCCGCTGCCCGGTCCAGCTTCGAACGTGCCCTGGCCCTGGAACGGGATCCGGCCCAGCGGGCCGAGCTCGAAGCCTTGCTGGCGGAACTGGGGACGTGAATCCCATCGCCGGCCGGCAGGGGGTACAATAGAATTATCGATAGAGTTATCGACCCACCTGAAGACGACTCGGGAGAAGCGAGGGGCCCGTGAATAGCCAAACGCTTTCGACCTCATGGCATAACGCATCCACCTTCCGGCAGGAGACTCTCTTGAAAACCATAGCCCGCCTCACCGTGCTCTCGTTGCTCGTGGCGCTGCCCGTAACGGCCGCCATCGAGCGCCACGCAAAAACCGAACTGGACCCGTTGCAGAAGACCCATGCGGCTCTCTACAGCGGCCGGACCGTTCAGCCCTACAGCGCCGTCTCTTCGGCGGTCACCGTGCCCGATGCCTGGAGCGCCCTGGCCGGCGCCCTCGGGCCGCAGGGCGAGCTCTACGTCGATGCCGGAACCGGTGCCCCGGCGCTGGTCAAAGGCGCCCCGGTGCCCTTGGTGCCGGGCAAGGGCAACGATCTGACCCTGGCCGGCGTCGGCCAAGCCCTGGGAGTGCCGGCGACGGAAGTGGACGAAGCCCTGGTGTACGCCGCGGCGCAACGTTTCGTGGACGCCCATCTGGACGTCATCGGGGTGCCCGGCGGCGAGCTGAAGTCGCGCGGTACGCACCGCGTGAGCGACGACCTCTTCGTGGTCACCTGGGAGCACGCACCGCACGGCATCGTCGTCGCCGGTTCCCGCCTCACCCTGGTGGTGGGCCACGGCAACCTGATCATGTGGGGCGCCGACAACCTCTTCCCGATGAGGGACGGCGATTCCACCCTCGCGGCCCTCGACGCGACGGCGGCGCGGAGCGCCATGGAGCGCTACATGGGATGGCAGCCGCAGCGTGACAAGCTGCTGGCCGGTCCCGAACTGGTATACCTTGCGGAGCGCCACGGCGTGAGCAAGTTCGACGCCTCGGCCGAGGGTAAGCGCCATCGCCTGGTGTGGGAGATGATGGCCCAGCGTGAGGGCGTGGTCGGCACCTGGATGACCCAGGTGGACGCCGTGACCGGCGAGATCCTGCAGTACGGCGACGTCAACCAGTACGGCTGGATCCGGGGAGGCATTTATCCCAACACCTGGACCGACCCGGAGGAAAACCGGCCGATGCCCTTGGTCGATATCGGTGGCGGTCAATTCTCCTCCGTCAACGGCATCTACACCGAGGGTGGCACTCCGCTGACGGCGCCTTTGATCGGCGCCCGGGTCTCGATCAGCGACCGCTGCGGCACCCCCGGGGCGCCGTCCGTCACGGCCGACGGCAGCGGCGTCGTCGACTTCGGCGAAGGACCTCCGAACCCCGATGGCGACGCCGACTGCACCACCAATGGTGTTGGCGAGAACGGCGGCCTCCACAACACCCACGCCGCCCGTTCCGCCTACTACAGCATCAGCCGCTTCAAAGAGAAGGCGAAGTCTTGGCTGCCGGGCAATTCGTGGGTTGACGGCTCGCACCAGGTGCGGGTCAACATCAACAGCGTGTGCAACGCCTACTGGTCGCCGCCCGGGGGCTTCAACGGCTTCTTCCAGGAAGGCTTCTACCAGACCCTGCACTGCTTCAACACCGGTGAGGTCAACGGAATCTTCCTGCACGAGGTCGGCCACGGCCTGGACCAGAACGATGCCCAGGGCAGTGCCGACGGCGGCACCGGCGAGTCCTACGCGGACGTGGTCTCGATGTTCGGTACCCACAACTCCTGCAACGGTCCGGAGTTTTGGGACATGCTTTGCAACGGCTACGGTTTCCCCTGCACCACCTGCACGGGCATCCGCGACTCGGACTACGCCAAACACACGGACGGCGGCGGCAGCCCGCAAGCGGTTCCCTTCACGCCGGCCAACTTCGTGGCTTCGTGCCCGAACAGCGCCTTCACGATCGGCGTCTGCGGACGGTCCGGGCACTGTGAATCGCACGTATCGTCCGGCGCCATCTGGGACCTGGTGACCCGCAAAATGGGGCCGGTCATGGGCGAGGATCTCGCCTGGTTCTTGGCCGAGCGCGACTGGATGCTGGGCATGCAGATCGCCACCAACCATTTCAACTGCAACAGCTCCACCTTCGCTTCGGACGGTTGCGCCGCGACGTCCTGGTTCAATGCCATGCTGGCGGCGGACGATGACGACGGCAACCTGGCGAACGGTACGCCGAACGCGGCCTTCATCTTCGAGGCCTTTAACGACCACGCCATCGCTTGCGGCAGCGCCGGCGACGCGGCGAACCAGAACAGCGGATCCTGCACCGCCCTACCGACGCCGACCCTGACGGCGACGGTGCCGGGAAGCGACGATCAGATCGACCTGAGCTGGACGGCGTCCGCCGGTGCGGCGGGCTACGCGGTGCTCAAGTCCCAGAACGCCTGCGGCTCGGACTACCAGCAGGTCGCCGTGATCGCCGCCGGTACGACCGTCTTCTCGGACCTCGATGTGATCCCGAGTCAGCAGTATAGCTATCGGGTGGTCGCCCTCGAGGACGCCGGCAACGCGGCGGACAACATCTGCACCTCAGATCTCTCGAACTGCGCCAGCGAAGAAATCGGCTCTCCGATCATCTTCAGCGATGGCTTCGAGAGCGGCGATGTCCTGGCGTGGAGTACGAGCGTCGAGTAGTTCTGGCAGCGCAACGGACGCCTCGAACGGCGGCTCCTCATCGGGGCCGCCGTTTTGCTTTCCGGCGCAACGTTGGTGGGACCCCGCTCCGCTACCGCAACGGCTCCGGAAAGTCGTCCGGCCCTGTGCTACATTTCGCCGCATCCATGAAGCGACAACGTTCCCATTCCGCGCTCCAATCTCTGCTGGCGACGTTTGCCGCCGTCGGTCTGGTGGCCTGTGCCTCGACCGGTGCGGTGAGTCCCGATGCCGAGGCAACGGCCCACGCCGAGGACTCTCCATCCCGCGGTGCGGACGATCCCTACGGTTCGACCTACCGCGCCCCCTCGACCGCGGCGGTGCTGATCGAAAACGCGGTGATCCTCACCGGCACCGGCGAACGGCATGACGGCGCTTCGCTCCTGCTGGCGGATGGTGAGGTCGCCGCCGTCGCCGGGGCGGGCGAGACCCTCGAGGCGCCATCGGGCGTGCGGCGCGTCGACGCCGCCGGACGCTGGGTGACGCCGGGCATCATCGATGTCCACTCCCACCTGGGGGTGTATCCCTCACCGGGCCTCAACTCCACCCAGGACGGCAATGAAGTCACCAACCCGGTCACCGCTCAGGTCTACGCGGAGCACTCCGTATGGACCCAGGATCCGGGCTTCCCGCGGGCTCTGGCCGGCGGGGTGACCAGCCTCACTCTCCTCCCCGGATCGGCGAACCTGATCGGCGGGCGCGGGGTGACGGTCAAGAACGTGCCGGCCCGCACGGTGCGGGAGATGAAGTTCCCCGGCGCGCCCTACACCCTGAAGATGGCCTGCGGCGAGAATCCGAAGCGGGTGTACGGCAATCGCCAGCGCTTTCCCTCCACCCGCATGGGCAACTTCGCCGGCTACCGGGCCGCCTGGATCGACGCCGCCGAATACCGTCGCAAACATGAGGAGTACCGCAAGAAAAAGGCTGCCGGCGACGAACAGGGCGACAAGTCTCCGCCGCCGCGCGACCTGTCCCTCGAAACCCTGGCCGGCGTCCTCGACGGCGAGATCCTGGTGCAGATGCACTGCTATCGAGCCGAAGAGATGGCCTGGGTGATGGATCTGGCGGAGGAGTTCGGCTACCGGGTGAGCGCCTTCCATCACGCCGTCGAGGCCTACAAGATAGCCGACCTCCTCGCCCGAGAAGACGTCTGTGCCGCCATGTGGGCGGATTGGTGGGGCTTCAAGCTCGAAGCCTTCGACGGTATCCGGGAGAACATCGCCCTGGTGGAGAAGGCCGGTGCTTGTGCCATCGTCCATTCGGATTCCGAGCGCGGCATCCAGCGCCTCAACCAGGAGGCGGCCAAGGCAATGGCGGCGGGTAACCGCATGGGGATGGATCTCGGCCCGGAGGACGCCATCCGCTGGATCACCTCGAATCCCGCCCGGGCCGTTGGCATCGCCGATCGCACCGGCAGCCTGGAGGTTGGCAAGGCGGCGGACGTGGTGCTGTGGAGCGGTGATCCCTTCAGCGTCTACAGCCGGGCGGAACGGGTGTGGATCGACGGCGTGCCGCGCTACGACCGGCGCGATCCGGCGCTCCAACCGCTCACCGATTTCGAGTTGGGCCTGACGGAGGCGGGGCCATGAGGGTGTTCATCGGATCTTTGCGGCCGGTTTTTCTCCTGGGCCTTTTCGGTGTGCTGTTTCTGGCGCCGGCGGCGGCCGAGACGGTTGCCGTGCGCGGCGCCACGGTGCACACCCTCGGACCCTCCGGCACCCTCGAGAACGCGACCTTGGTCATCGAGAACGGTGTGCTGCGGGCCGTCGGTTTGGACCTCGAAGTGCCCTCCGGCGCGCGGGTGATCGACGCCACCGGCAAGGTGGTGACCCCCGGCTTGATCGATTCCGTCAGCCGGTTGGGGCTGATCGAGATCTCCCTCGAATCGTCCACCGTCGATTCGGCGACGGAGGATCCGCGCTGGACGGCGGCCTTCGAAGTGGTGGACGCCGTCAACCCGGCTTCGGCCTTGATCGCCGCCAACCGGGTGGAAGGCCTCACCCGGGCGGTGGTGGCGCCGCAGGCCCGCAGCGGCCCGGTCGCCGGCTTGGGCGCCGCCATCCACCTCGGCTCCGCGGCCGATCCGGTGGTGCTGTCGCCGGCGGCGATGTTCGCCGTCTACGGCGAGGAAGGGGCCCGCCGCGCCGGCGGTTCCCGGGCGGCGGCCCTGGCCCGCCTGCGCGAGCTGTTCGAAGACGCTCGCGACTTCGGCGATCACGGCGAGGCCTTCGCGCGCGGCGAGCGTCGCGAGTACTCCGCCAGCCGCAAGGACCTGGAGGCGCTGCAGCCGGTGATCGCCGGGGAGCTGCCCTTCGCCGTCTACGCCCACCGGGCGAGCGACATCCGGGCGATGCTGCGGCTGGGCACCGAGTTCGACCTGCGGCTGGTGCTGATCGGCGCCACCGAGGCCTGGAAGGTGGCCCCTGAGCTGGCGGCGGCGGGGGTGCCGGTGGTGCTCAATCCCTTCGACAACCTGCCGGCGAGCTTCGAGCGGCTGGGAGCCACTGTGGAGGCGGCGTCCCGGCTGCACGCCGCCGGCGTCACCATCGCCTTCTACACCGGAGACGCCCACAACGCCCGCAACCTCCGCCAGGGCGCCGGCAACGCCGTAGCCTACGGCCTACCCTGGGAGGTCGCGCTGGCGGCGATGACCTCTGCCCCGGCGGAGATCTGGGGCCTCGCCGACTCCTGGGGAACTCTGGAACCCGGCATGGAAGCGGATCTGGTGGTGTGGGACGGCGATCCCCTGGAGGTCACCAGCTTCCCGGAGCACATCTTCATCCGGGGAGAGGAAATCTCGCTCGAAAACCGCCAGACGCGCCTGCGGGACCGCTATCGGGACCTTGAAGACGACACCCTGCCCGTGTACCGGGTCAACCCAAGTCCCTGAGCCGCTGGTGCAGCCGCTGCGCCAGCGCCCGCTCCTCGGGGCGGGGAAGCCGTAGGGAGACGGTGAACAAGGCGTAGGCCGCCAGCTCGTGGAGGGCCGAGCGCAAGGCGTCGATCTGGTGCTCGGAGGGATGCTCTCCGAGGCCTAGGGCGAGGCGATCCGCATCGAGAAGGCTGCGGTCGTCGAGGCAGTGGTCGAGCAAGCCGTTGGCCTCCACCCACTCGCGCACCTCCCGGCGGCCCCGCTCCTCGTCGCCATCGGCATGGTACAGCTCTTCCAGCACTTCGTTGAAGGGGCCGGCGAGAGCGGTGGCCGCTTCCTCGGCGGTCCGTCGCGGCGGCATCAGCCGGAGCCCTCCCTGCCGCACCAGGTGGTAGATCGCCTCCATCGCCGCGTACTTTCCGAGCCAGCTCTCGCAGGCGATCTCCCGCACGCTGCGCTCGCCGTCGCACAGGCCCACGATGCGCCGGGCGGCGGCATCGAGAGAGGTGACGTCGAGGCCGGCTTCCACCCACGGGCACTGATTCGAGTCCGGCACCAGCTTGCGGAAGGAGGCGAAGGTGTCGACCCGCTCGGCAGCGGACAGGATCAGGTGCTGAATGGCGATGTGAGCGGTGGCGTCGGGCGGTGGAGCGGGTTCGTCGGACACGCTGAACACGAAAGTGCCGCGCTCCGCCAGCACCGCCGACAGGAGGATCTCCTTCATCTGGAGCTGCAGATGTTCGAATAGCTGCTGGCGGGTGATCCAGCCGCGCTCCACCAGCACCTCGCCGAGGCGCTGCTCCGGCCGGATCTCCGGCAGCAGATTGCTCAGGCGCGCCGGCCGCACCGCGCCGGAGCGGAACAGCACCCGGTCGAGGCGATCGTCCGGGTGATCCGATCGCGCATGCAGCAGTACCCCCTTGGCCAGGCCGAGGACGCGGTGAGAATCCGTTCCGTAGAGATGCAGATCGCCCACCCAGCGGGAGGATGCGATGACGTTGATCACTTCGAGGACGGTGCTCGGGGTCAGCACCTCGCCAGCCATCAGCACGCGCTGTCCCGCCGTCGCCGCTGTTTTCCCCAGCATCAGCAGCTCCGGCGCGTCCACCAGCACCCGGTACCTTCCCCGGCCGCCGGGGGACCGTGTCCGCGGGGCGTTCTCGTCGCTCGTCGTCATGTGAAGACTCTGGGGAGAAGAATACTCGAACCACTGCACGGAGCAAACGATCAACTCCGAAGAGGACGTCGGGTGCCACGCGACCGAGCCGCGAGGGCTCGGCGGCGGCTTGCCGCCGGGGACGGGGCTAGCTGGTACACTTTTCTCTACGACCTCTGCCAAGGAGACCAGAAGCTATGCCGAAAGCGGATTTTACGATCGGTATCGAAGAGGAGTACCAACTTATCGAACCGGAGTCGCGGGAGGTCACCTCCTACGTTCAAGAGTTCTTCGAAGAAGGTCGAATGATCCTCAAGGATCAGCTCAAGCCGGAGTTTCTGACCTCCCAGGTCGAGGTGGGCAGCAAGATTTGCCGCTCCATCGACGAGGCGCGGGAAGAGGTCAAGCGGCTGCGCCGCTCGGTCAGCGAACTGGCGTCGAGTCACGGGCTGACGGTCGCCGCCGCCAGTACCCATCCGTTCTCAAAGTGGACGGAGCAGAAGGTCACCCCGGCGGAGCGCTACGCCAAGCACGAGAAGGCGATGGCCGAGGTGGCTCGGCGGATGCTGATCTTCGGCATGCACGTCCACGTTGGCATTGCCGACAAGGAGTTGTTGATCGACGTGATGGATCAGGCGCGGTACTTCCTGCCGCACCTGCTGGCCCTATCCACTAGCTCGCCCTTCTGGCACGGTCGGGCCACCGGTTTGAAGTCCTACCGCTCGGTGGTGTTCGAGAGTCTGCCGCGCACCGGCCCGCCGCCGGCCTTCAAGTCCTTCAGCGAGTATGAGTACTTCCTCAACACCCTCACCCGCACCGGCTCGATCGAAGACGGCTCGACCATCTGGTGGGACATGCGCCCGCACTCGACGTTCCCCACCCTCGAATTCCGGATCTGCGACATCTGCACCAAGGTCGACGAGGCGATCTGCATCGCCGCGCTGATCTTGGCCATCTGCACCAAGTTGATCCGCCTGCGCCGCGCCAACCAGTCTTGGCGTCGCTACCGCCACGAACTGGTGACCGAGAACAAGTGGCGCGCCGTGCGCTACGGCATCCGCGGCAATCTGATCGACTTCGGCCGCCAGCAGGAAGTGCCAATGGAGGTGCTGGTGGAGGAGTTGCTCGAGATGGTGGACGACGTGGTCGACGACCTGGAGATTCGTAAAGAGGTGGAGTACGTTCGCACCATCCTCGCCGAGGGCACCAGCGCCGACCGCCAGATCGCCACCTTCGAGCAGACCGGCAAGTTCGAGGCGGTGGTGGATCAGCTCATTCGCGAGACCGCCGAAGGCATCGCCTGAACCGCGGCCGGTCGCCGCGAATTTCAAATCAGAGAGACCGTAGGTCGATGGCGGATCTCGTCTTGCTCGGACCGCAGCGGTTCGAGCCCAGCCTGCGTCGAGAGGTGGATTCCCTCGGCATCAGCGGCCGCATCGCGGCGGTGACCGCCGGATGGCAGGAGCGCGAGGGGGAAGACGCGGAGCTGCGCGACCATCTCGGCCGGCGGGTGGTGAACCTGCGTCTGCACTACCGGGCCGAGCAGGTCTTTGCCGCCGATGAAGCGCTGTTCGCCGCTCTGCGGCGGCGGCAGAATCGCCTCAAGGAACTCCAGAAGCTCTATCGCCTGCGCCTCGACGCCACCCTCGGCGCCGCCCGCGAGCTCCTGCGGCGCAAGGACGAACCGGAGGTCGTCGAGCCGGAGCAGGCGGCCGCCATCGAGGCCCTGCGGGACCTCGACACCCATCTCCAAAATCGGGTACGCGAGACCCACCGACAGTTCGAGGACGAACGCCGGGGGGAGGTCAGCGAGGCGCTGGAGGAGCATCGCGCCGAGATTCTCGAGGAACTCACCGATTGCGAGGCCCTGGCCATCGCCGGCGGCCACGTCGCCGTGCTGCTCAATCGGCTGCGCTTGTTCGATGTACTGCCGGAAGTGGGAGAGCGTCCGATGTTCGCCTGGTCCGCCGGGGCGATGGTGTTGGCGGAGCGGATCGTGCTGTTCCACGACAGCCCGCCGCAGGGCGCCGGCAATGCGGAAGTCCTGGAGTCCGGGTTCGGGCTGCTGCCGGACATTCTGCCGCTACCCCACGCGGCCCGCCGTCTGCGTCTCGCCGACCCCCTGCGGGTAGCTTTGTTCTCCCGGCGCTTTGCGCCCTTGCGGGCAACCACCTTGGACGCCGGTGCCCGCCTGGTGGTGCGCGATGGTCGTTGGGTCGAAAGCCAGGGAGTGCGGGTCTTGTACCCCAGCGGCGCCGTTCGGCGGCCGAACTCCGGAGGCTCGCGGTGAGCCCTCAGAAGCCGCGTGCCGAAGCCCTGCGGGAAGCGGCCGAGGCGGGCACCCTCGACCAGATCCTCGAAGGCCTGGAGTCGCCCATCCAGGACGGTACCCGGGCGACTTTTTTCTACCGCGGCGAGGCCGACGCGGTCCATCTTCGCCACTGGATCTTCGGACTGCCCTCGGCGCGGGAGATGGAGCGTCTACCGGGTACCGACGTGTGGATCGTTACGGTGGAGATGCCGGCCGAATCGCGCGTCGAATACAAACTGGAGATCGAGAAGGGCGAGCACCACCGGCTGATTTGCGATCCCCTCAACCCAAACCGGGCGAGCGATCCGTTCGGCCAGAATTCGGTGTTCTACGGCGCCGGTTACGAGCGTCCGGAATGGACTCTGCCGAATCCCGAGGCGCGTTCCGGTACCCTCGATGAGCTGCGCCTGCGGAGCGCCGCCTTCGGCGAGAACCGCCGGGTGCCGGTGTACTTGCCGGCGCGCTTTCGACGCAATCGCACCTATCCCCTGTTGCTCGCCCACGACGGACGCGACTACCTGCGTTTCTCGGATCTTCAAACGGTACTCGACAACCTCATCGAACGGCTGGAGATCGCGCCGATGATCGTCGCCCTGACCTCGTCGAGCGACCGCATCAAAGAGTACGGCGCCGATCCGCGCCATGCCCAGTACCTGGTGGAAGAGCTGCTGCCGAGTCTCGAAAAGGCCTTCCCGGTGTCCGGGCCGAAGGCTTTGATGGGGGCGAGCTTCGGTGGCGTGGCCTCCCTCCACGCCGCCTGGAAGTATCCCGGTACCTTCGATCAGTTGCTTCTCCAGTCCGGCTCCTTTGCCTTCTCGGACATCGGCCGGCACAACCGTTCGCCGGCCTTTGACCCGGTGGCGGACTTCGTCAATGCCTTCCGGGAAGAGCCCGGCCGGCCGGTGGAAAAGGTCTATGTGAGCTGCGGCATCTACGAATCCCTGATCTACGAGAACCGCACCATGGTGCCGGTGCTGCAGGCGGCGGGCATGGATGTGCGCTACCGCGAAGCCCGCGACGGCCACAACTGGCAGAATTGGCGCGACCGGTTGCGCGAAGGGCTCTCCTGGTTGTTCCCGGGGCCGCTGTGGATGGTGTACGAGTAGCGGATTTCGGCGCCTCCTCCAGTAAGATGCAGCGCACGGCTTGGGCGGGGATGCTTCCCGCGGCCGGCATGAGGGAGATTTGAGAATTGGCTGACATCACACGACGGATCGGACTTTCGCTCGGCGCCGACATCTGCTGGCCGCTCTGTTTCGAGGGAATTTTGGAGAATCTCGATCTGGCGATTCCCCACGGCGGGGACACGGTGCGGGTAGAGGTGGAGCGGTTGACCATCGAACCGTACGATTTGCGCCAGCCGGTGCGTTTCGACGTGGTGCTCGACCGCCTGACGCACTGGTACCACACCAGCCGCGAGTGGCTCAAGAAGGCCGTCATTCTGGACGATCTCTACGTCCTCAACAATCCCTGGTCGGTGCAGTCGATGGAGAAGCACACCGCCTACTGCGCGATGATGCGCTTGGGCCTGCCGGTGCCGGACACCTGGATGGTGCCGCCCAAAGCCTACGAGCCAAAGTCGGATCTGGAGCCGACCCTCCAGCGCTACGCCCGCACCTTCGACCTGGGCCGGGTGGGGGAGCAGCTCGGCTACCCGATGTTCATGAAGCCCTATGACGGAGGTGCCTGGGCCGGGGTGACTCGGCTGAGCGAAGAGGCCGACCTGCGGCGCGCCTACGAGGAGAGCGGTACCCGGGTGATGCACGTCCAGAAGGCGGTGGATCCGCACGATCTTTTCGTGCGGGCGATCGGCGTGGGGCCGCAGGTGCGGCCGGTGCGCTACAACCCGTCGGCACCGCTCCACGCCCGCTACGAGGTCGCCTTCAACTTCCTCGATGGCGAGGAGGCCAGCCTGCTGCGGGATATGACCCTGACCATCAACAGCTTCTTCGGCTGGGACTTCAATTCCTGTGAGGCCCTTCGGCAGGGCGGCGAGTTTTATCCCATCGATTTCGCCAACGCCTGCCCGGACTCGCAGGTCACCTCACTGCACTACCACTTCCCGTGGTTGATCAAGGCGAAGCTGCGTTGGTCCATCTTCTGCGCCGTGACCGGTCGAAAGATGCGTCAGAACCTCGACTGGCAGCCCTTCTACGACCTCGCCGAGCGCGATGGTATGAAGTACCGCGAGCGACTGGCGGCCTACGGAGCCCTGGCGCGGGAGCGCTTCCAGGCGGACGAATTCGAGGAGTTCTGCGAACGCCATCTGTCCCATCTGGACGAAGTGGCGATTGACTTTTTCGGTTCCGATGTAGCCCACGACGCCGTCCACCGCAAGGTCGCGGCGCTCTTCCCGGAGCACGAGATCGAGCAGTTCACGGACCACTTTTTTGGCATGATCCAGTTCTGGCGCAAAACCGAGCAGGATCGTCTGGGCATCACGCCGCCGTCGGAAGGCACGGGCGGCGACGCCGCCACCGAGGAGAGTCCGGCCTAGCGGCCTTTTTCTTCGATCATCCGGTTCATCACCCGGTCGGCCGCTTCCGGCAGAGGCAGACCGAGGCGGTCCGCCATCTCCCGCGCCGCGCGGTGCGCCTCACCCACCAGATGGGCGAGGCCGTTGGCGTGCAGGCGGAGAAACATCAACTCTTGCTGGGCGAGATGGCGGCCTTCGGAAGCGAGGCTCAGTCCCACGATCTTGTGCTCGGCCCGGTTCGGTCCGCAGGTCCGTTCGCCGTGCGGCATGGCTTTGCGCACCAGGCGCTCCGCTTCCTTCTCGTCGATGTTCAACAACGCGGCGCTGATGCGGTCGGGGGTGTCCGACACCTTCTCTCCTCCTCACTCCATCGCCGATGTAGCCCCCAGGGTACGTTTTCTTTGCGGCGATGGGTTTCGAAGTAAGAGTTTACAGCAACCTGATGGCGCCTTCCGAGCCCGCGGGGCTGGGCTCCCCAGGACGAGGCAGCGCCGCAGGCAGCGAGGACGGGGTGAGCCAAGAAAGCTAAGCTTTTTGGCGCGAGGGGCGGACCGTGTGCGGGCGCCCAGCAAACCTGCTAGTCGACGGGTTCGAGGCCTTGGCGAACCTTGACTTTGCAGCCGAAGACCTTATTGAACAGGCGAGCCCGTTCGCGGGTCGAACGCAATTCGAGGTCGATGTCGAGGGACGAAATCACCTCCATTACGACCTTCTTCTTGCGGATCGAGCAGTAGAGATTTTCTACCCTCTGGGCGTGGCTGCGGTCCAGGGCGTCGGCGATTCGAAGCAGAGGAGCGAGCTTGCGAACGCTGGTCTGCTGCCAGCCCTTGAGGGCAGCGAAGGTCGGGTGTTTCTTTGATGGGGTGGCCCGCCGATGGTAGCGGGCGACGTGGGCGATCACGGCGATCTCCCGCGGATCGAAGGCGTCGAGAGGAGCGCTGGTGATCAGGTAGTAGCTGTGCTTGTGGTGCCGTCGGTAGCCGACCAGGTAGCCGATGTCGTGGAGCATCGCCGCGTACTCCAGCCACTCTCGCTCGCGCGGGCCGAGGCCGTGGACCGAAACCGTCAGGTCGAACAGGCGGGCCGCCAGTCGGGCGGTGGTTCGGTGGTGCTCGTAGATGGCCGGAGCCCGCTGACTGAAAGAGTCGATCTGCTCGGCGCGAATCTGTCCCGGTTCAGGTAGTTCATCGAGGGAACGACCGACGAGATCGAGCACGATTCCTTCGCGCAGCGCCCGGTCGCTCACCTGAATGCGGTCGACCTTGGCGAGGGCGGCGACGCGGCGGAGGATCAAGGCGCCCGGAAAGATCGATCCGGAGCGCTGTGGAGCCACCGGCGGCAGCAGCACGATCTTCTCCTGGGGAATCACCGCCAGCCGCTCGATCACCCGATCGAGATCTTTGATCCGCAGTTCGCGCAGGCCGGAAGGGGTGGTGGGCGGATTCCGGCCTGCGAAGTGGTCGGCCAGGTCAGCGCAACAGGCGGCGGTGCCGGAGGTGGCGACCATCAGATCGCAGGCTGGCGGCGCCGGCAAGGCGTCGAGTCGCTGAGCGATCGCCTTGTTCAATTTGCGCACGGACTTCGCCGACGGCGGACTGCCTTTGAGATCGGCGGCGCAGCGCAGGGAGCCTAGGCGCAGGCTGACGACCGCCTCGAGAGCCCCGCCGACGGTGTGGATCCACTCGGTGCTGCCGCCCCCGATGTCCGCCACGACGGTGTGGCCTTGACCCAGATCGACCGCTTCCCGTACCGCCCGGTAGATCAGTCGGCCTTCGTCCTCGCCGGAGAGGAGCCGCACCTCCAGGCCGGAGCGGGCGCGCACCTGATCGAGAAAGTCCTGTCCGTTCTCCGCCTCCCGTACGGCGCTGGTCGCCACCGCCGCGGTGCGGGTGACGCCCCGCAGGCGGGCCAGGGTGGTCATCCGGGCGAGGGCTTCGAGACCGTCGCGCACGGCTTTCTTCGACAGGCGCCGGTGCTTCGACAGGGCGCTGCGGCCGAGACGCACCATCTCCTTCTCTCGATCCACCACCCGAAAGCCGCCGGCGGCGTCAGGATCGGCAATCACCATGTGGATGGAGTTCGAACCCACGTCGATGGCAGCGATGCGGCCGGGGGTGGTGGGCGCCTCCGAGGGAAGCGCCTGGACCGGCAGGCTCTGCCGAGGGGAGGACGACTTGGGAGGGCTCATATCGGGCGGAATTCTATCGCCGGCCGTGCGTCGCCGCCGAGCGGAGAGGGTAGAATTCCGCGATGCCCATTCATGCCTTGCTCCTCCAGGCGCGGGAGGTGACGGACCCGGCGCGGCCGCGGGAACACCGTTCCTTCGCCGAGTTCTCCGGCTTGCCCCTCGACCGAGTGGCGACCCACGACCTGCTGGAGGGACCGCCCGCTTGGGAGACCGTCCGGCGTCACGATGCCGTGCTGATTGGCGGTAGCGGTGAGTACTACGTCTCCAAGGGCCACCTGCCGCAACAGGAAAAGCTGTTCGAGCTGTTGCGCCGGGTGGTGGACTCCGGCCATCCGACCTTCGCTTCGTGTTTCGGGTTCCAGTGCATGGTCGAGGCTCTCGGCGGCACGATCGTGTTCGACCCCCCGACCCTGGAAGTGGGCACCAAGGGCATTCGGTTGACCGCCGCCGGCAAGGACGATCCGCTGTTCGGCACGCTGCCGGAGCGCTTTTCGGCTCAACTCGGCCGCAAGGACCGGGCGACTGCCCTGCCGCCGCAGTACGAAAACCTGGCGGAGAGCGATCTTTGTCCCTTCCAGGCTTTCCGCGTGCCGGATCGGCCGATCTGGGCCAGTCAGTTCCATCCGGAACTGGACGGAGCCGAGAACCGCCGCCGCTTCGAGCGCTACCTCGACAGCTACGCCGAGAATATGAACGCTCAAGAGCGCGCCGAGGCGCTGGCCGGCTTCCGGCCGAGTCCCGAGGCGAACGGCCTGCTGCAGACTTTTTTCGAGCTGGTTTTCGACATCTAGGATGACGCCCGAGGCGGGAAACCGGCAGCCTCGGTTGCCGAACGTGGAGAGAACCGAGCGCTACTTGCCGATTCTGGTAGGGCTGGCGGTGCACGCTCTGCTCACCGTGATCGCTCTCTGGCCGGCGGCGCGGCGGCCTTTCGGAGACGAACGTACCTACCGGGCAGCCGCCGAGGCCCTGCGTTCCGGCGAGCCTTTCTCGCCGGATCTGCTGTGGCCGCCGCTCTATGCTCGGCTGCTCGCCTGGATTCCCGGTGAGGCCCTCTTGACGGGGCTGCAGGTGGCGGCCCTCGCTGCCGCCATCGTCCTACTCCGCGGGGTCCTCGCCCGCCTCCTGCCGCAGGGAACTCAGTCGGTGCGGTACGCGACCCTCTGGTTGGCAACCTATCCACCCTTGGCCGCCTTCGCTCACTACCGCTGGCCGGAAGTGCCCCATTTACTGTGGTTTTCGGGAATTCTTTGGATCCTCATCACCGGCCGCCGCTCGTGGCCGTGGATGGTGCTGCTGGGGGCGTTGGTCGCCTTGGCCCTGGCGACCAAGAGCCTGCTCGGCCCCTTCCTGCCGGTGCTCCTGTGGCCTCTCGCCCGCGAGCCGAAGGGTCTCCAGCGGGTAGCGGCGGTGGCGGGCCTTGCCTTTCTCCTCCTGCTGCCGACGATGCTCGAAAACGCCCGGCGCGAAGGCCGCTTTGCCGTGGCGTCGAGCGCTGCCTTCAACCTCTGGGTAGGCCTCAATGAGGGAGCAGCAGACTCCGGCGAGGACGCTTCCGGTGCGGTCAGTCTGGTGGTGCGTGAGGCCCGTACCTACCGGGCGAGCGCCGCGACCGCCGCGGAACGCGACCGCATTCTGTGGCGGAAAATTCGTTCCTTCGTGCGGCAAAGGGGCCTGGCGACGGTGCTGCGGGATCAGGTCAGTAGCCAGTACGGGCGCTTGTTTGCTCCCGGTTCGTTCTTGACGGACCAGCTCCCCGGCGGAGCGATCGCCGAGCTTGGAGCGGGCTACCGACAGACGCCGGCAGGGTTGGCCTGGATCCTCCGGTTCGTGAGTTGGGGGATGTACCTTGCGCTGCTGGTCGGGGCCGCTGTTGGGCTGGTGGGCTGGCTGTGGAAAGGTCGAGGCCTGTCCCTCGTCCAACGTCGCTGGTGGTGGGTCCTTGGGCTCTTTCTGGTTTACAACCTGGGGCTTTTTCTGGTCCTGCACGTCAAAACGCGCTACCGCATCCAGATGCTTCCGGCCCTCGTCTTTTTCGCGGCCCTTGGCGGGGCGTTGCTCGACCGCAACGCAACGTCCTCCGATCGCGCTGCCGCTTCCACCTAGCCTTCTTCCGAGCCTTCCCGTGCCGACGGCCCCGGTTTGGGCGCCGCCCGGGAAACCGGCGTGAACGGCTGCCGCTCGCCGTTCATCGAGATCGATTCGACGTAGTAGAAGTACTCCTTGCCGTACTCGATGGTCTCGTCGAAGTACTCGTAGCTCGAAGGCAAATCGGTGGTTCCGGCGCCCTCTAGGGGCTGCTCCGTGATGCGCTCGAAGGGGCCATCGGGGCTCTCCGCGCGGTAGATGTCGTAGCCAAAGTTGTCCACCTCGCTGGCGGTTCGCCAGGCGATGCGGTTGGCGTCGTCGCGCGCCCGCGCCTGCGGTGCGGGTGCCGGTTCCGGAGCAGCGGCCGGCTCGTTGCCGGGGCCGGAGCTGGTGTCGGGGTTGGTGTCCGGGGCTCCACAGCCGATGGAGACGACCAGCGCAAGGCAAGGTAGAAGGGCGAGACGACGTGTCATCTTGGACTCTCCTCAGGGAGGTTGCGGGCGGCGAGGCGCCGCGGCGGTGGATTCGGCATCAATTGGAGGCGCCCGGCGCCATCGGCGCCGGAATCCGGGTTCCACAGATAGGCGCGCACCGCACGAACCCTCGATGCGCGCTCCGGCGGCCCGGCGAAGGCAACAATAGCGCCATCTCGGCGCAACTCAACCGCCTGCTCGAAAATCACTTCGTCGCCGGCTCCCAACCATTCGAGCATTCCCTGGGCTGGCGTCCCGCGAGTCTCTCCGAAGCTCAGATAGACCGCGCGCTCACGGCCCGCCAGGGTGGTGGCTTCGCGCAAAACGAGGTCCGCCGCCGCCAGCCCAACCGGGAGCGCCGGATCGCCGAGCAGGTTGTACTGCTCGATGAAATCGCGATTGTTGGTCTTTCCCTTGGCGATCTGGATCGCCTCGCCGAGGGTGTCGCTGTCGAGCAGTTCCCGCAGCAGCGTCCAACTCATGCGAAAGGATGGGGAATTGCGAGAGCTGGCGGCGAGCACCGCGACGGCGCCACGATTCTCCAGGCGCAGCATCTTCTCGCCGATGGAGTCGACGTTGGGGTGATCGAAGGGCGCCGAGTAGCAACTCATCGAGAGCACGATGGGACTTTGTTTTTGGGCCTGGAGACGATCGAGATCTTCCAGGGTGAACAAATCCTTCAGCGCCTCTTCCTCGCTCAGGCCGGTGCGCCAGATATTGCGCCCGCCATGGCCGATGAAGTGGATGAGGGGTGGTCCGGAATCGAAGGCTGCGAGCAAGCGCTCACGGCGTTCGGCCGGCGAAGCGTCGGACGCTTGTGGGCGGATGCGTCGGTCCGTAAAGCCCCGGGCCGTCAACTGACGGATCAGTCGGCGGTTGGTGCTTTCGACAATGGAGTTGCCGTCGCTGATCCACACCACCTCGCGGCGCTCCGGTCCGGGGGGAGGACCGTCGAGGGCACGCAGGGTCTTCGCCACGATCGCTGCGACCTCGGCTTCTTCGACCACCGGGAAGCGGCCGATCGCCATTTGGGGATGGAGGTCGTCCTCGCCGAAGGCTACGAACCAGTTGTCCGTTGCGGCATGGCCCAATAGGGAGCCGTAGGACGCGGTGGGAATGAGATTCCGCCGGTTGCGGTAGGGCTGGTCGGAGTAGGTCTGAGCCCGATTGGTACCGAGCAGAAGGCCCCGCCCGGGAGCGTAGGGCAACTCCGCATAGTTCTGCTTGCGGATGACCGGATTGCGCGTGTCCCAGCTCGCGTCGCCCACCAGCAGGACGAAACGCGGCGCCGGTGGGTGCCAGTGATGGTGGGCGTAGGCAAGGAACTCGCGCAGCGCCCGTGGATGGGGCACGCCGCCGCCGAATTCATGCCAGATCTCGCCAATGCCCACGATCTCCACCCGCAGACCGCGTTGCCGATGGGCCTGGATCAGTGGTTGAACGGCCTTTCGCAGCCGGGGATGAACCACCGCGATGTAATCGGCGCCCCGGTCCTCGCTCCGCAGGCGCGGTGGTCGGCCGACGGTGATGCGCTCCGGAGTCCGCAGGGTATCGTCCGCAACGGTGAAGAATGAAGGGAAAGAGGGAAGCCGGAAGTGCCCCTCGCCGGCCGGCAGAGAGATCCGCTGGCCGTCGTCACTCCACACGGCGACCGGTTGATTCGGATCGGCCCGCACCGTCGCGGGTGCGTTCTCCGGCGTGATTCTCCGGCCGGATCTGGCGAGTTGACCGATGCGCGGATAGTCCAGTTCGATCCAGTCCAGGGCGGAAACGTCCACCAGGGGTTGATCCTCCGGGCCCCGGCGCGGTACCCGCAGAGCAAGCCGCGCTTCGCCTCCCTGGAAGGCGCGGGCGGACAGACCTTCGATCGAGAGAAGGTAGCCATCACGATGGTTGTTCCAACGCCCTTCGCCGACCACCCGGCCGTCGAGCAGCACCTCGACTCGATGATCGTCGGGCTTCGAGGACCCGGGCTGTGGTGGGGTGGTTTGGAGCACCTTGGACCAGCCGCGAAACCGTAGCCGGAGGGTGACCGGTCGGCTCGACGCCGCATCCAAATGAGGTAGCCGAATCGGCATCGCGAAAGGCTCCCGGTCCAGATGGCTCAGCCTCTTCCAGTACCAGCCCTCATCGGTCAACAGCGTTTCCCGTGGGAAGCGCAGCAGGATTTCTTCCTCTTCCAGGTGGATCGACCCTCGCAGGGGAGTCGGCCGCCCGCCCGCTTGCGCCGCACTTTCGACGATCGATGGCGATCCTTCCCTGTGGGTCTCCAGCCAATACACGTTGCGGTCGGCCCAGCCGTGGTGGTAGGTGAAGTCGCCTGCCAGGCGCCGGGCGACGAACTCCAACCGGTCGCCGGGACCGAAACGTCCATCGTCCCCATCGAGGCGACGGATGGGTTGGATCGTGTCGCCCTGTCGCAGACGGAGCGCCGAGCTGGGTAGGAAAGCGAGGCTCAGGCCCGCCGCGGTGAGATCTTCGTAGGTCACTCGATAGACCCCTTCCGTCGCCGTCTCGATTTGGAATCGGATGCGCTCGAGAGGTGCGGCGGGCGTCGCCGTCGGCAGGGCAAGGGCCAGCAGCAGTGAAATCACCGACAACGAAAGCGGGCGGCCTGAATACGAGTAGCGCATAGAAAGGCGTTGGGAATGCAGCGACCTCAGACGGTGAGGCTAGCACGGTCCCGAGCGGTCCCTGCCTGTAGCCATGGCGATGAATTATGGTAGGGTTCAAGTGATTTCACGATCAGGAAGCGCGGGCTGGCACTGCCCTTGTTGGGGACGCCCGTGTGCAGCACCTTCTTATCGCATGAGAACGATTGGGCTGAACTCGTCATTGGTCTTGCACGGCCTACTCGCCGTCTTGTTGGGGTGGGGAGCCGCTGCTTCTCCGCCCGCCTGGGCGAACGCTCCGGTCGACAGCGACGACTCCGCCCGTTCTCCGCAGGATCGTGCCTCGATGATTCCGGTTGGCGTGACCCAATCCTCCGTTCCGTGGCAGCGGGTGAGCGTGGCTCCGGCTTCTCCGGTCGACCTGACCTGGCGAGCCCGAGCCGGGGAGGCGGGAGGTCATTTTCGCCTCTATCGCATCGAAGCCGGCGGCGAACCCGCGATGATGGTCGAGGTCGAGGCCGTGGTGGGCGAAGAGGTCTATCGCTTCCGCGATGGACGCTGCTGGCGCCGACACTGTGACTACGCCCTGGTCTACGTCGGTCCGTCGGGAGAAGAAACCTCCCTCGGCACCGTGCGCAGAGACACCGTCTCGAACGATTCCGAAACCTGGATTGCGACCTCCCAGTTGAGCCTGTTCCTATGGCTGCGGAGCGACGGTCGGTCCACCGTTTCCCCCGCGGTTCTCGAAACCGCGGCCGCCGAGCGGCGCTTCGAGCGTCCGCGTCCTCGACCGGCGGTGCCGCCGCCAGACAGCGCCGCAGTCTGAGCGGACAAGGATCTGGACCGATCTGGGATGTTCCCAGGATCAAGAAAAAGGACCCATAGGAAAATAGAACCGGGTACTAGTACCCAATAAGCAATCCATATACAATCTCAGGAACCGATTGGACAATTCGAATCCAGCCCATTGGATCCCTAGGAGGACTTGAGCGATGAAAAACCTGATGAAGACGAAGTACGTTGTTCTGGCCGCGGCCCTGCTGTTGGTCGCTGGCGTGGTCACCGCGGATGTCTACTACGACACCAAGGAGGACTACCGCAACGGCATTGTGGCCGGTAACCAGCCGACCGCCGGTACCGACACCTGCGCTTCTCCGACGGTCATTCCGGGCGTCGGTGGTGGCGACACCTTCAACGACGGCGGAACCACCGTCGGCAATACCGACACCGTCGGCACCGTGCCGATCTCCTGCAACGGCAACTACACCACCGTCGCCGGCCCGGACGAGATCTACACCTTCACCACCGGCCCGGCCAACAACGCCACCTTCTTGGTGACCACGCCGGATGCCAACTACGATCCGTCCATCTACGTGCTGACCACCTGCAACGACGGCACGAGCTGCGTCGCCGGCGCGGACAACTGCTTCGCGGCGAACGCCGGCGGCAACCCCTGCGGTGCCGTCTCCGACGAGACCTTCGGTCCCGTGGCGCTGGCCGGAAACACCCAGCACTTCTTCTACGTCGACTCCTTCTACGCCGTGGGCGGTACCCGTGATGACGGTCCGTACAACCTGGCGATCACCGGCCCGCTGCCGGTCGAGCTGATCGAGTTCACGATCGAATAACCATCGATCACTGCAGGACTCTGGAAAGCCACCCTCGCTCGGCGGGGGTGGCTTTTCCTTTTGAGCGCCGCCTTTTTCCTGGCGATTGATTTCTCACTCGGGCTGCGGCAGGATGAAGAAAGGATCGAACAAGTTCGAATTCAATCTGGCGCGCAGCGGCGGGTCGCAGACTTCCGGAGGGTCGGGCAATGGGCACACCTGGGAAGACGGATCGAGGGAGAGGGATCGTTGCGCTCGGCGTGGTGTGGATTCTGGCCTGTAGCGGTGCCGTGTCCGCGGACCTTTACTACGAAACCAAGGCGGACTACCGGGCCGGCATCGCCGCCGGCGAGATGGAGACCGCCGGCAGCGATACCTGCGTTGCACCGACGGTGGTTCCTGACCTCTTCGAAGGCGACAATTTCGGGGACAACGGAACGACGGTCGGCAATACCAATACCGTCGGCACGATCCCGATCGCCTGCAACGGCAACTACGCCACCGTTGCCGGTCCGGACGAGATCTACACCTTTACGACCGGCAATGCTCCTCGTCCTACTTTTTTTGTCACCACACCGGACCCTGACTACGACCCGTCGATCTATTTGCTGACCACCTGCAACGACGGCAATAGCTGCGTGGCCGGCGCCGATAGCTGCTTCGCGCAGAACGCTCCTGGCAATCCTTGTGGCGCTGTGTCCGACGAGTTCTTCGGCCCCTTGATCCTGACTCCCAACGCTCAGCACTTCTTCTATGTCGACTCGTTTTACGCCGTCGGCGGCACCCGCGATGCCGGGCCATTCGATCTCGTGATCATGGGCCCAACTCGACCGGTCGAGCTGATCGAGTTCACGATCGAGTAGGTCCGGGTGTTCCGGCGAGGCCTCGCCTCGCATGGCCTGTGGCGCCTTCGGGGGTTTGAGCTCCCGCCGGTTTTGCGACAGGATTGGACTTCCTGGTGGACCGCAGTTCAAGTTCGAGGCTCAATCCATGCAGCAAACCATCCGGCTTTTCTTCCTGCTCATCTTTGTGCCGTTCTGCCTGGCGGCCGAAGACCCCTGGCTGGTGTTCGAGGAACGCGCCGTCGAACTCGGCGAGGTGTACCAGTTCTCGACCGTCGAACACGTCTTTCCCTTCGTCAACCGGGGGAGTGACGAAGTGGTCATCACCGGAGTCGAGTCGATCCTTCAAACCGGCCGGGTCAACGTAGAGCCGTCGGTCATACCGGCCGGCGAGGGTGGGGAAGTGCGGGTGGTGCAGCCGGTGGGCGATCGCCTGGGGCGAACCGCCTTTCGCTTCGCCGTTCGTTCAACGGATCCCGGCAAGCCCGAAGTCAAACTCCTAGCGGAGGCCTTCGTCCACTCGGCCTATCAACCGGAGACCGGGCAGGTGGAGATTGGAGATGTCTTCCAGGACGAAGGCAAGACCGCCGTTTTTGAGTTGGTCAGCCGCGCTGCCGAAGAGCTAGGCTCGATCGAGACCGTCGAAGGACCTGAGTTCGTCGAGGTGACCGCCCTCGAAGAAACCCAAAAAGGTCAGGGCCGACGCCTGGCGGTGAGGCTACTGCCGGGGGCTCCCCTCGGCTTCTCGACCGGCACCGTCCGGTTGCGCACCGGCGTTCGAGCGCAGCCGGAGTATCGAATCGAGTACCGGGCGACGGTCTACGGCGAGGTCGTGCCGAGTGAGAATCCGGCGAATCTCGGCTTAATGCGAGTCGACCAACCGGCCGAGAAGGTGATCCTTCTACGCGGCCGAGCAGGCCAACCGGTGGACATCGAACGGGTGGAGATTGCCGATCCCACGGTGTCGGCGGCCGTGGACGACTGCCCCGGCGAGGAGGGTTGCCGCCGGCTCACCCTTTCCCTGATCCCCCACCATGCAGGGGAGCTGCGCGGCACGGCGGAGGTCTTCGTCGCCGGCCAGGAGGAGCCGATTCCCCTCACCTTTTCCGGCATGGTGGCCCGGCGCGACGCCGTGGTGCGGGATTTGGGCGTATTGGGAGATGAGCCGATCCGGGTGGAGGGCCGTCGGCACATCAAGCCGTCCGAGCGGGTCGATCAAGCAGCGCGCCCGCAACCCGCGGCCTCGAACCCATCCCCGCCAGCCGCTGAGCAGGTCCCGACGGAATCGGCCGGCAGGGACGCTGAGGAAGCGTCAGCAAAGCAGGTGGTGCTCGCCTGGGCGGTGCGCAAGCAGGACCATATTTTCGGCTATCTCGTCTATCGCTCGGATCAGGCCGATGGTCCCTTCCTCCGCGCCGGTGAGGGCATGGTGGTGGCGCCGCAGGGGCCGGGCAACATCGGTCGCTACCGCTTTGTGGACGACGACGTCGAGCCGGGCAAGACCTACTACTACTTCATCGAGCTGGTGACGCGCAGCGGTCTCAAGGAGCGCTTGACGGAGGTGCTGTCCAAGACCGTGCCGGCGGCGGTCGATGCGGCGTCTTGAGATGCTGAGGGCGGCGTGGCCGATGGCCCTGCTGCTCGTCGGCTGCGGCGGAGCGGACTCTGCCTCTCCGGCGGCACCGGAACGCCCGAATGTCCTTCTGATCACCGTGGACACCTTGCGCCCGGATGCTCTGGGTTGGGTAGCCGGCGAGAACGAAACGCCGGCCCTGGACGCCCTGGCGGCGGAGGGTTTCCGCTTCCCGTCGGCGGTTTCGCCGGTGCCGCTTACCCTGCCGGCCCACCTCTCGATGTTCACCGGCATGGTGCCCCGCCGCCACGGCGTGCGGGACAACGGTCAAGTGTTGGGTGCGGCCCCCGCCACCCTTGCCGAGCGCCTACGGGACGCCGGTTGGTCCACCGGAGCCTTTATCAGCGGGTATCCGCTCCAGGCGCAGTTCGGGGCCGATCGAGGGTTCGACCACTATGACGACACCCTGCCGGTGGGTGCCGAAGGTTGGCTCGAGCGACCCGCCTCGGCGACCTCGGCGGCGGCCTTGGAGTGGCTGCGGGCTACACCGGAACCGTGGTTTCTCTGGGTGCACTACTACGACCCACACGATCCCTACGAACCGCCGGAAGAGCTGGTGCGCCCGGGCCGCAAGGGGCTCTACCACGGCGAGGTTGCGGTGACCGACCGGGGAGTCGGTGAGTTACTCGCGGGCCTGCCGGACACTCCCCGCTTGACGGTTTTCGCTGCCGATCACGGGGAAAGTCTAGGGCAGCACGGCGAGCCGACGCACGGCTTCTTCCTCTACGACTCTTCGATGCGAATTCCGATGGTCTTTCACTTCCCAGGACGGATTTCGTCCAGCGAGAGTTCGGCGGCGCCGCGATTGGTGGATCTCGCTCCGACGGTGCTGGACTTGACGGGCTTGCCGCCGCTCGAAGGGACCGACGGAGTCAGTCTGGTGCCCACCCTCGAAGGGGCCGAGCAGGAGATTCCTCCGGCCTATCTCGAAACCCGGCAACCGTGGATCACCTACGGCTGGTCGCCCCTCGAAGCGGTGCGGACGGAGCGCTGGAAGCTAGTGCTGGCACCGCGGCCGGAACTCTACGACCTGATGGCCGACCCGCAGGAGGCGACCAACCGCATCGCCGACGAGCGTCCGGTGGTGCGCCGGCTGCAGGCGGTGGCCCGGGAGCGGAAGGAGCGTCCGGTGGTGGGCAGTTCCACTACCGCCGATGCCGAAGCTCTGGCCCAGTTGCGTGCCCTCGGCTACCTGGGAAGCGGCGGCAGCGATCGTGAGCCGCCGCCGGGACTGCCCGATCCGAAGGACCGGATCCAGGCCCGCAACCTCCTGACGGAAGGGGAATTGGCCCTTCGTCGACAAGATTTTCGATCCGCCCTCGCAAGTTTCGAGGCGGTGCTCGAAGAAGATCCCGGCAACCGCTTCGCCACCCTGCGTTCGGGCATTGCCCACCTCAAGGCGGGAGCGGTGGAGAGGGCACTGACCCTGCTCGAAGAATCCGTGCGGCTGGATCCGGAGCAAGCCGAGGCGCGCTTCGCCCTGGCCGATGCGTTGACTCGTGCCGGACGTCTCGAACGGGCGGAGCAGGAGTGGCTGGAGACCGTCCGCCTTCAGCCCCGGCGGGTGGCCGCCTGGGCCAATCTCGGGACCACCCTCGGCCGCCGGGGCGAGCTGGACCGGGCCATCGAGGCCTTCACCCGGGCGGCGGAGCTCGATCCCGGGAACGGACTGCTGTGGAGCAATCTGGCCGCCGCCGAGCAGAGCGCCGGTCGCCTCGACGATGCCCTCGAACATCTCCTCAAAGCCTCCGAGAATTGGACCGGGCCGTTCCCCCAGCGGGCCGGCCTGGGGGCTCTGCTGTTCGATACCGGCCGCCGCGCCGAGGCCCGCCGCTGGCTGGCGGCGGCACGGCCGGAAGAGGCGGGCTTTGTTCAGGCGCGCCTCCGTCTGGTGGCGCTCGAACTCCAAGCCGGCGACCTTGCCGCCGCTGAGCAAGCCTTGGCTGATGCCGAAACCCAGGCGCCGGGCCTGCGCCAGCAGTTGCGCGGCGACGAGCGCTTTGCCGCTCTCTTCGAGCTATGAGACGGCGATCTTCGGCGATTCTTGGCCTCGGATTCCTCCTCGCCGCCATTGGTTGCGGTCTTCCGGAGGGCGACGCCGGTCGCGTGAACCGCGCGGCCGCGCGGCCGAGCATCCTGCTGATCACCATTGACACCCTGCGGGCGGACCATCTCTCGACCTACGGCTACGGTTTGCCGACATCTCCGGCCCTCAGCGGCCTGGCGGAGCGCGGCACCCTGTTCGAGAACGCCTTCTCGGCCGCCTCCTGCACCGCCCCCAGCCACACCTCCCTGATGACCGGGGTGATGCCGAGTTTCCACACCGTCGGAGCCTTCAACAGCAAGTTCCCCCTAGAACCGGAAGCGGCGACCCTGGCGGAGCAACTCGCCGCGGCCGGCTACGAGACGGCGGCGGTGGTAAGCAACCCGGTCCTGGGGCCTCATCTCGGCCTCGACCAGGGCTTCGAGGTGTACGACTCTGATCTTCGCGGCCGTGAGCAGAACCGCGACCAGCCGGAGCAGCGGGTGGAGGCGGCTCTGGAGAAGGCGCGCGCCCTGCTCGCCTCGCCGGCCTTCTCCGGCGAGCGGCCATACTTTCTGTGGTTGCACCTACAGGACCCTCACGGTCCCTACCTGCCGGCAGCGGAGGCTCCCACCCTCATCGAGGCAGCGGCCAAGCGGGACATGGGGGAGGACCAAACCGTTCTGCCGGTGGGTACCGACCAGTCCGGTTACCGGGCCATCCCGAAATACCAGGTACTGCCCAACCTGGAGGGGCGAGTGGCCGCCTACGTGCATCGCTACGACCGCGAGATCGCTCATCTCGACCGGCAACTCGGGCGCTTCCTCGAGGAACTCGAAGCGACTGGCCGACTCGACAACACCCTCCTGGCGGTGACGGCGGACCACGGCGAAGCCTTCGGGGAAGACGGCTTCTACTTCGCCCACGGCCACTCGGTGGGGCTCGATCAGGTGCGGGTGCCGCTGCTCCTCGTCGGCCCCGGCGTGCCGGCGGGCGGGCGGGTGTCGGCGCCGGTTTCCAACCTCGGCTGGTACGCGACGGTGCTGAACATCGTCGGCCTCGGCGGCGACTCGGCCTATCCCTCGCTCCTCGAATCCATCGCAGGAAGCGAAGGGCCGGTTTTTGTGGAGAGTCTGGGGCAGGTCGGCGTGGCCCTCCAGGGCCGCTTCCTGCGCCGCGATCGGGTGCCGGCGGAAGACGACGCCTTCTGGCAGGCGCCCAACCCCACCACCGGCGGTTTCTGGAAGCCCCTCGGCCGGCAGCTCGTTTCGTTGCCCTTCCTCACCGGGCGCGACGCGGACCTCGACGACCTGCTCGACGGCTACCTCCGCCGGGCGCGCGTCGGCATGCGCCAGGCCGCCGACCGGCGCCGCGGCGAGATCGCCCACGACGACGAGGATCTTCGGCGCCTGAGAGCTCTGGGCTACGTTAACTAGCGGGTTGCTGAAAAGCGTTTCGCGCATGATTCGGCAACACTGCTAGTCCTATTTCCAGGGGGCTAGGCGCCCCCTCGCCCTGCGGGCTCACCCCGTCCTCGGCGGCTCTGCCGCCGCCTCACCTTTCGGGTTCGGTCGTTGGGCCGCTAATCTCGTGGCCCGGTTTGGCTTCGATTCGATCCTTCTACGGGCCTACGAGCGCCCAGCAGCACATTCGAGTAGGGCGTGCCGGCGGACATCGGGTGTTCGTCGGTGACCCGGAGGCCGATGCCCTCGAGGCAGCTTCGCCATTCCTCGGCGGAGCGGTAGGCGAAGCGTTGGCGGAAGTGGCCGCGACTCCAGGCCGCCAGCCGTTCGCCGACGCGGGTCCAGAAGAAGGCGAGGCCACCGGCGGCGTCGGCTTCGCGCAGCAGCAGCAGGCCGCTCGGGCGCAGGGCTTGCGCGACCCGGCCGAGGAGCGCTTCTTGCTCGTTCCGCGGCAGGTAGTGGAGGACGTCCAGCAGCACCACGCCTTCCGCCGGCGGCAGGGGGGTGGTCGTCAGGTCGCCGGTCTCGAGACGCGCTTCCGGTCCGAGGGCGACGCGGGCGGCGGCGATCTTGCGCGCTGAGCGCTCGAAGCCGAGGATCTCCAGTTCCCGCGGCGGCTCCGGCCAGCCGGCGGGCCAGCCTTCGGATCCTGGACTTTCCGGTTTCCGCTCGGCGGCGGTGGCGACGAGAGCCGCCAGGATTCCGCGGCCGCAGCCGAGGTCCAGCAGCAGGCCCTTCGGCGGCAACAGGCCGCTTTCCAGCAAGCCCAGGTACAGCGGATCCCAGCGCAGCTTTCCCAGTACGAACTCCCAGTCGAAGACGCCGGAGGCCAAATAGCGCTTGGCGGTGCGCTCGATCAGGCGCTGGCTAGGGTTGGGTCGGCTCCAGCGGCTGGAAATGGCGAGGGCCAGCAGGCTGAGGAGGACGGCGAGCACCACGCCCACCACCAGGCTGCCGACGACCAGGTGAGCGCCGAGGCGGCCGACGGAGGGCAGGGCCCGAAGGTCGAAGGTGGGCCAGTCGCCGTCGAGCAGCCGGTGGCCTACGGCCAGTTGCGCAGTGACCAGCAGTGGGGCCGTGAAGGGGTTGTTGACATGGGCGGCGAGGTAGGTGCGCACCCGGGAGAGGCGCAGTAGGCGGGCGAAGGCGACGCACAGAACCAGGTGCAGCCCGTAGATCGGCAGGCTGCCAATGAAAACGCCGAGGGCCACCGAACCGGCGTTGTTCGCCGGGGTGCCGCCTTCGGTGCGAAGCTGAAAGTGCATCTCCGCGAAGGCGCGGTGGAAGCGCCGCCGACGCGGCGAGTCCTTCGGCTCCTTGCCCAAAGCGATGGCGCCTGAGGAAAGGGATCGGTCAGGGAGGCGAGGCGACGGCGCGCGGGACGGGCTCGGACAGGTCGACTCCGCCGCGCCGTAGTCGATGGCCGAGGTACTGCAGTTCGGCCTTGAGCCACAGGCCCACACCCTGGCGCAGCATGCCGAGGGAGGCGGTACCGAGGCCCGGCGACTTGGCGGCCAGCCGCCAGCGCGCATTGCGCCGCCCGTAGAGGCCCACCTGGCGCCGGAACCGTGCCAGCCGCACCAGCCGCCGACTGTAGCCTCGCAGGATGCGGTAGGCGATCTTCGACTGGGGGATGGGCAGCCCGAACATCGGGTTGCCGAGGGCTTCCAGATCCTTGTGGATCGGCGTCACCACGCCCATGTAGTAGAGCGCCGTGTCCATCAGGAACGCGGCGACGGTGAGTTCGGCGTCGCCCATCAGCTCGTATTTGCCGCGGTAGAGGGCGTCGAGCCAGCGGTGGTAGGACAGCTCGAACTTCTCGTTGTGGGCCTCGATGCGCTCGCTCAGGGCGTCGCCGTCGAGGCGGCCGGCGAGGTCGTCTTCGATCAGCCGGACGGTCGCGTAGACGGAGATGGCGGCGTGGTCGAGGCCCGGGCTGTAGTACGGGTCGATAAACGATGCCGCGTCGCCCACCAGGGCCCAGCCGCGCCCCATGTATTGCTCGGAGCGGAAGGGCAGGTGGTTGAAGGAGTGGAAGTCTTCCTCCATCAGCTCGGCCGAGGCGAGGAGTTCCTTGAGGCCTGCCCGGGAGCGCAGAAACGCCTCATAGTTCTCGCCCTTCGAGCCATCGCCGGGCAGGTCGAAGAGGTCCTTGTTGTAGACCAGGCCGATGCTGGTCTCGCCGCCGGATAGCGGGATGCTCCAGCTCCACCAGCCATAGCCGCAGAAGTGGTTGGTGGCGAGGCGCCGGGAGCACGACAGCTCCGGTAGCCGGGGAGCCCGAACCTCGGAACCGCGGGAGGCCAGGCCGTCCAGATCCTGCACTCCCTTCCAGCGTCCCCACAGGGCCGCCGTCGGGTGTCCCTCGGTGCGTCGGCGGAGGCGCTTGCGGCGGGCGATGAATTGGTGCCGGCCCGAGCCATCGATCACCCAGCGGGCGGTGACCTCTCGCTCGGTTCCGTCGGCGCCTTCGATCCGGATCCGGCTGGTCGGCCATTCGTGCTCGATGGAGCTGACCCTCGCCGGCCGCAAGACGTCGCAGCCGCTCTGCACGGCGCGGCCGAGGATGGTCTCGTCGAGCTTCGAGCGGTCGAGTTGGAAGGAGGGCAGGGACGGCAGCCGCGATGGGCCCACTTCGCTCATTTCTTCGAGCGGCCGGTTCGGGCTGTCCGTGAACCAGAAGCGCAGGCCGTGCTTCGGCAGATGCTCCCGAGACAGCTCGTCGTAGAGGCCGAGAATACGGTGCAGGAACAGCCCCGAGATCTCCACCGTCGCTTCGCCGACCTTGCGCGGGAAGGACTCTTGGGATTCCACCACCAGCACTCGGGCCTCGGGCCGGGAGCGCTTGAGCAGGGTGGCGGTGGCGCTGCCGGAAAAGGCACCGCCGATCACCACCACGTCATAGTCCGCCAAGCCAGGAGCTGCCGGTGACGCGGTACCCGGTGGGCCGGAGGCGGTAGGGGTGTGAGTCGTTTTCACGGTGTGTTTTCTGGGACGCCAAGTAGAGCCTACTGCACGCCCATACTATCCGCCGTGACCGGCCCGATCAAGCCCGCCGCGGGCAAGGCGACGGAGCGCAAACCCTTGCGCTGCAAGACTTCGAGAAGCCTTGGGAGGACGTCGAGGACCGGCGGCCGACGATGCCAGGGACCTTCCGAACGGCCGTCGTGGAGCAGCAGGATGTCGCCCTCAGCGAGATCCCGCAACAGATCACCGGTGATGCTCTCGGAGTCTTGCCGAACGGTGTCGTAGCCGCGCCGAGTCCAGCTCACCAGGCGGAGGCCGCGGCGGGCCAACAGAGGTTCGAGCCATGGACTCCGCAGGCCCGCCGGAGGGCGAAAGTGGACCGGCCGATACCCGGTGATCTGGGCCAACGCCTCCTGGCTACGGTCGATCTCTTCACCGGTTCGGCCGGGGCCGAGGATCGAGAAACGTTTCAGGTGGCGGAATGTGTGGTTGCCCAGGCGATGGCCCCGGGCGTGAATCTCGGCGGTCAAGCCCGGGTGGCGCTCCACGAGCTGTCCGATGACAAAAAAGGTCGCCTTGGCTTCGGTCCGATCGAGGAGGTCGAGCACCTGCGGGGTGACCTTCGGGTCCGGCCCGTCGTCGAAGGTCAGGGCGACTCGGCCCGCCGCACCGTCTTCCGGCAGCCGGCGGAGGTTGGGCCCCAGCAGCCGGCTGCGCGGCCAGAGGCCCGCTCCAACGGCCGTGAGGTGGTTCGCGGCCAGGCCGGCGGCCACCCACGGCAGGATGCTCGGACGAACGGCGGCCCAGGCGACGCCGGTGAGATGGAGAGCGCCGCTGGCGAGGAGAAACGGGCTGGGCCGCCAGGCTTTGGGACGCGGGCGCGGCGGGGTGGCGGTCATCCTGGGGCAGGAGTCCATGGGACCGTCGTCATGCCGAGGCTAGGCGCCCGAGGGCGATCCGGTCGACCTTTCCCCGGGCGGTGCGCGGGAGCTGCTCGACGATCACCACGCTGCGGGGCTTCTTGTGGTTCGCCAGTCGGCCGTCGCACCAGGCGAGAACTTCTTCGCGGCTGAGACTGCCCGGTTGGCAGGCGATCACGGCCCGCACTCCGGAACAGCCCTCGCCGGGTTGCTCGAGGGCGAGAACGGCTGCTTCGTCCACCCGATCGAGGGCCAGCAGCACCGTCTGCACCTCGCGCGGATTCACCTTCTTCCCGCGCACGTTGATGATGTCGTCCAAACGGCCGATCAACTGCAACTCGCCGCGCTCATCCCAGATTCCCAGGTCCTCGGTGCGAAAACGACCGGAGGCAAGGCGCTCTTCGCTGCAGCCCGACGGCAGGTACCCGCTGGCGACGGCGGCGGAGCGCACGATCACCCTGCCGCCGTCCTGTGGCCGGCCGGGATCGAAGGCTTCCAGTTCGATCTCGACGCCGTCGACCGGGGTGCCGACGGTGCCGCGCTCGGCGCCTCCGCCTTCGCGGTCGTAGGCGATACCGCCGGATTCGCTCGAACCGTAGAAGGCGTGCACCGGCAGGCCGAAGCGGTCCCGGAAGCGGGCCGCCGTCGCCGCCGGCAGCAGGGCGCCGGCGGAGATCACCAGGCGCAACGCCTTCGGCGTCGGCGGCGGTTCCGCCAGGCGTCCGATGGCGGAGAGGTAGGCCGGCACCGTCGGGAAGACCGTCGCACCCATATCCGCGGCCGCCGCCAGGGGGCCGAAGGGGCCGCGGCGGTTCGGCACGATCAGCGGGATGCCGCGCACCAGGGCGGGGGCCACCAGACTTGCCAGGCCGTAGGAATGGGACATCGGGATGGTCGCCATCAAGCGATCGTCCGGCCGGATTCCCATGGTCGCCACCAGGGCCTCGTCGTCCGCCAGCAGTGCCTCCGGCGGGGTGACGATGCCGCGGGCGGCGCCGGTGGAGCCGGAAGTGATCTTGATCAGGGTGCCCGCGGGTAGGGCTTCGGCCGCCGCGCCGGCGGCTTCGGCGGTCGGTTTCGTCCGTTCGAGGCGCCAGTTGGTGGGGCCCGACGGCCAGCCCTCGTCGCAGATCAGAAAGGCCCTGGCGCCGATCTCGCGGACGATCCGATGGCACTCCTCGGCGGGGGTGCGGTAGTCCAGCAGTAGGGTCGCCGCGCCCTGCCGGGAGAGGGCGATCAGGGATGCGAGGTAGGCCGGTCCATCGGGCGCCAACAGGCCGACGATGGTGCCAGGTGGAAGCTCCGCGAGGGAGCGCTCTGCGGCGCGGGCGAGGGCATCGATCTGGCCGGTCGTCGCGCGGGCGGTGGGCGAAGCCACCAGCGTGCGCGAGGGATCGCGAGTGAGCCGACGGTCGAAGGCGGCGGCTAGCGGATTGGCTCTCATGACTCCCGAAGCGAATAGGATGGAAACCACCACATCTGCTCTATAATACTGGTTTCGCCGGGATCTCACGGGCGGCAGGGGCTCATTGAAACGCCACCCCGTGATCCCTCGGCTACCCTGGTCTGCGTTGCAAGGAAACTCAATCAGCAGGGGCGTATCGAACGGGCGGTCTTCGGGTAGTCCGTGCAGCCAGGGCACGCCCCTTCTTGGAGGTTATCGATGTCCAATACCGCCGATCAGATCAAGAAGCTGATCATCGAGAGTCTCAACCTCGAGGGCATGACGCCGGACGAGATCGGCGACGACGATCCGCTGTTTGGAGAGGGGCTGGGCCTCGACTCGGTCGACGCGCTGGAACTCGTCGTGGCGATGGAGAAGGAGTACGGCATCAAGATCCGGAGCGACGAGATGGATCCCGAGGCGTTTTCCACCGTGCGCACCTTGTCGCGTTTCGTCGAGGAGCGACAGAATGCGCCGGCGGGAGACATGATCGAGGGGATCGCCCCGGCATGAGCGCTCCGGCATGAGCGTTGGGGCGGTCGCCGTCACCGGCGTTGGAGCCGTATCCGCCTACGGCTGGGGTATCGAATCCTT
The DNA here is from genome assembly GCA_039030395.1 of Acidobacteriota bacterium. NCBI lineage: Bacteria > Pseudomonadati > Acidobacteriota > Acidobacteriota bacterium. The sequence goes on along the minus strand of JBCCEF010000013.1, from coordinate 92,095 downwards.
CTGGCAGGGAGTGATGTCCGGCCGCACCGCCGTGGCGACCTTCGATCGTTTCGACGCCTCTCCCTACCGCACTCACCTCGCCGGCCAGGTACCGCCGCCGCCGGCGGATCTGCCGGCTCACTTCCCGCACTGGCGGCGCCTATCCCTGGCGGACCGTTTCGCCGTCGCCGCGGTAAGTGAGTCGACGGCGATGGCCGGCCTGGAAGGGCCGGAGATCGGCGTCTACTTCGGCAGCAGCACCGGCGGGATGTTCGAAGGCGAGGCGTTCTATGCCGCTCTGGATCGCCGGTCGGGTGGCGACGGGCCTTCTTCCCCTTCCTTACCGCCCCTCTCCTTGCTGGTCAGTCAGCAGGTGAGCGCCCCGGCCGAAGCGGTCGCGCGCCACTTCGCCTGGACCGGGCCGGTGGCGACCTTGTCCTCGGCTTGTTCCTCCGGCACTCTCGCCTTGGGCATGGCCCTCGACGCCCTGCGCGATGGTGAGATCGAGGCGGCGGTGGTCGGCGGCGCGGATTCCCTCTGCCGCACCACCTATGGCGGTTTCAACAGCCTGCGCTCGGTGGACGAAGAGCCCTGCCGCCCCTTCCGGGCGGAGCGCGAAGGGCTCTCCATCGGCGAAGGCGGCGCCGCTCTGGTGCTGGAGACGGTGGAGCGGGCCGAGGCCCGTGGGGCGAATATCCTGTGCTGCCTGGCGGGTGCCGCGGCGACCAGCGATTCCCATCACATGACGGCGCCCCATCCGGAGGGTCGGGGTGTCGGCCAGGCGCTCCGCCGGGCGTTGGCGGATGCCGGTTTGGACGCCTCGGCGGTGGCCTTCGTCAACGCTCACGGAACCGGCACGCCGCACAACGATGTCGCCGAGTGGAAGGCCCTCGAAGACGTTCTGGGTGCCCGGGCGCGGTCCGTTCCGGTGACCTCGACCAAGGCCTGCGTCGGCCATCTCCTGGGCTCTGCCGGCTGCCTGGAAGCGGTGGCCACGGTACTGGCGCTGGATCGCGGGCGGCTCCATCCGACCCCCGGCGACGGCGAGGCCGATGCCGAGATCCCAATCTGGCTGGTGGTCGACGAGGCCCTCGAACTGGATCCCGAAGGCGCCGCCGCGGCCTCGATCAATTTGGCCTTCGGGGGCTGCAACGCCGCGGCGATCTTCACCCGGCCGCGGCGGAGTGCCCTTCGCTAGTGTCCCCGGAACCCGAAAACCGCCGGACTGAGGTGGTGGTGACCGGTCTCGGCCTGGTGGGGTCGGAGGGTATCGGTCCCGGCCCGTTGGCCGCGGCCCTCGCCGCCGGCCGCGGCGCGCGGCGGCCGATGGGGCCCTTCGGCCCGATCCCGCGGCGCCCGAACGGTCCGACGCATGCCGCCACCATGACCGACGAACCTCTCCGCCGCTGGGTGCCGCCGCTGGTCGGCCGGCGGATGAGCCCGCCGTCGCGCTTCGCCCTGGCGGCAGCCCGCCTGGCTCTCGAGGACGCCGGCCTGGAACCTTCCGAGGCGGCGGATCCCGCCACTGGGGTGGCCCTGGCGACCTCCTTCGGCCCCATGTCCTTCACCCAGCGGCTGCTCGATCAGGTGTTCGATGAGGGGCCGGAAGCGGCCTCGCCCTTTTTGTTCACGGAATGCGTCGCCAACGCCCCGGCCGCCCAGGTGTCGATCCAGTGCCGTCTGGCGGGTCCGAACCACACCCTCTGTCAGCGCGAGGCGGGGCCGCTCCTCGCCCTGGCGCGGGGTGCCCAGGAACTGCGCTCCGGGCGGGCTGAGCGCATGTTGGTGGGGGTGGCGGAAGAAGTGACACCGCTCATCTTCGCCGTGTTGGAGCGCTTTCGGGCCCTGGCCCGGCCGTTACCGGATCTGCCCGAGGCGGCCCGCCCCTTCGATCGCCGGCGCAACGGCTTCACCGCCTCCGAGGGTGCGGCGGTGCTGGTGTTGGAATCCGCCGATGCGGCGGCGAGCCGCGGAGCCATCCCGCGGGTGCGGTTGGCCGCCTGGGGCAGCGCCTTCGATCCCACCGCCGGCCAAAGCGGGTGGGGGCGCGGCCACGGCGAACTGGCGGCGGCCATCGCCCGCGGCCTGGATCGCTCGGGGGTACCTTTGAGCAGCATTGGCCGAGTGGTCTCCGGAGCTTCCGGCTCGCGCGCTGGCGATCGCCTCGAAGGCAGGGTGCTGCGAGCCTTGATGGAGCACCACGGCTTGGCGGCGGCGGTGCCCATCCTCGCCCCCAAGGGAGTGACCGGCGAATACGGTGGTGGATTCCTGGCGGCGGCGTTATTGGCGGGCCAGGGTTTGGCGTCCGAGGACGGCAGGTTCCCGGACTCGGCCCGTGGCGCTCTAGCCTTCGGACCGACGGCGGGCTTTGAGCGGGCGGATCCAGAACTGGCCGTGACGCCGCACGACGGCTGTGCCTTGCCGCCGGCCGGCCTGACCTTGGTGACCAGTTTCGCCGCCGGTGGCGCCGCGGCCTGGTCGGTTCTGGAGGCCCGGTGAAGGTAGCGGCGGTCATCCCGGCCTACCAGGCCGAGGCCTCCGTCGGCGCGGTGGTGGCCGGCACCCGCAAAGTCATGGGAGAGGTGCTGGTGGTGGACGATGGCTCCGACGACGGCACCGCCGAGGCGGCCGAGGCGGCGGGCGCCCGGGTGGTGCGCCACCGGCGCAATTGCGGCAAGGGCCGGGCCCTGGCGACGGCCTTTCGAACCCTCTTCGAGGACGGTTGGCAAGCGGTGGTGACCCTCGACGCGGACGGTCAGCATTTGCCCGAGGAGATCCCACGTCTGCTCGCCGCTTCGCGCGGCGGCGAAGAGCTGGTCATCGGCACCCGGGATCACCTCTTCGAGCAAATGAGCGCCGTGCGCAAGGCGAGCAACCGCTGTTCGTCGTCGCTGATTTCGATTCTCGCCGGCCGGCCGTTGACGGACATTCAGAGTGGCTTCCGGCTCTATTCCCGCGGACTCATCGCCGCCACCGGCTTTCCGGAGTCCCGCTTCGAGGCCGAGAGCGCGGTGGTGGTGCGGGCGGCGCGGTTGGGTTTGCCGGTGATCTCGGTGCCCATCCGCTTGGGTTTCGCCGACGGCCGCTGTACGAGTCACTACCGACCGTTGATCGACAGCCTGCGCATCGCCGGGGCGGTTTTCCAGGCGCGCTGGGACAGCCGGCGCCTGCGGCGGATCCATCAGCAGAGAGGGGCCCGATGACCAGTCCAGAAGGTCAGGAAACGGAGGAGATGCCGAGTCGAGGACCGGTAGCACTGGTCACCGGCGGTAGCGGCGGGATCGGTCGGGCGGTGGTCGAACGGTTGACCGCCGACGGATGGTCCGTGGCCTTCACCTTTCGCAGCCGGGCGGCCGAGGCGCGGCGCCTGGCCGCCGCCACTGGTGCCCACGCCTACCCCTGCGATCTGGCCGACCGACGCCGGCCGGAGGATCTGGTGGGGGAGGTGGAGGAGGTGCAGGGTCCCTTGGCGGCCCTGGTCAACAACGCCGGCATCGCGCACCAAGGCCTGGTGGCGATGACCTCCGACGACGATTGGGACCGGGTGATGGACATCAACCTGGGGGGCGCCTTCCGCTTCTGCCGGGCGGTGAGCCGCGGCATGCTCCATCGGCGCGCCGGGTCGGTGGTCAATGTCTCGTCCTTGGGAGCCTTGCGCGGGATGGCCGGGCAGGGGGCCTATGCGGCCTCGAAGGCAGCTCTGCTGGCCCTGACCCGGGTGCTGGCGCGGGAGGTCGGTCGACGGGGGGTGCGGGTGAACGCCGTGGTGCCGGGTTTCGTGGCGACGGAGATGACCGCCGAGCTGCCGGAGGCCCGGGTTGCTCAAATGCGCGCCGGCGAAAGCCTGCCGGCGGGGGTAGACGCCATCGCCGTCGCCGGGACGGTGGCCTATCTGCTGTCGGCCGATGCGGCGGCGGTCACCGGCCAGACCCTGGTGGTCGACGCCGGGGCCTCGATCTGAGGGCGGGCTACTTTCCCTTACGGTCTTTCTTGTTCGGGTTCTCGACGATCACCCTGCGCTGAACGAAGGACTCCAGACCGGACAGCTCGTCCCACACGCCGACGGCGATCTTGGGCTTGCCGCTGCGCAACTCGAGGCGGGCCAGATAGCCGATGTCCGTGGCGCGGGCCTCGTCCACCATGTCCGCCGGGATCTTCACCGGGTAGGGCTCCCGATGCAGGTCGCTGACGCCGCCCTCTTCGTCTTTGACGATCAGGTAGATTTGCAGCCGTCCTTCGGACTGCTCGCCGTTCGGAAGTAGGGTGATCTCGCGGACCGGAATCCGTACCAGCACCGGCAGCAGGTAGCGGTTACGGGCTTGCTTTTCCGGCTCCCCGGTTTCGATCTCGATGCCCAGAGGATTGCTCTCCAGGTCGAGCAGCAGTGACGAGTAGGTGCGATCGGCGATGCGCTCGCCTTGGGGCTTGTCCGTATAGCCAGTGCGGTGGCGCACCTGCAGGCCGGGTCGGTTCACCCGCACCTCGATCTTGTGGTATTCGCCGTCGCCGCCGCTGGGGGCCCGGTAGCCGAGGGAGTAGTAGGTGTCGAAGTCCGCCGACAGGCGGGCTAGGGCGTCGTCGAAGTTCTGGGTGTTCAGGATTGATGAGCCGCCGGTGGCTTCCGCCAGATCGATCATCGGCTCGGCGAGGTTCATCGAACGGATGTTGTCCAGGCCGGTCCGACCGCTGTCGCTGAAGCCCGTCTCCACCTGGCCTAAGGAGGCGGACAGGGCGCTCGAGCTGGAGCCGCCGGCGCCCTCGGCGTTGAGCGTGTAGAGGGTCACCTGATGGGTATTGGCCTCCCGGGCGACGGCGTCGAACAACGGCGTCTCGTCCTCCCGCAGGGCTTCGAGGGAGGGGTCGATGGTGAACCCCGTGACGTTCGCTCCGCGCAGTGCGGCGGCGCCGGTGATGTCTTGCAGGTACTGGTAGATCTCCTCGCCGGGGCGCTTCGGCATGCCGTTGCTGACGTACAGCATCGCCTTGCGGCCGGGCAAGCCGGCGAGGGACCGCAACACCTGTTCCATGGCGCGGGTGGAGCGGCGAGTGCTCGACTGGACGTTCTGTACGTAGGTGCGGGCAAAGCCGTGGGCGCGGCGGATGTTCGCCGCCGCTGCCGCCGGGTCGTTGGCTTCGGCGAAAAGAGTCATAGAGCGGTAGGCCTGGCGCCGCTGGGCGTCGATGGTCGGGCCGTAGGCGGCCTCCTGGCTCATCTTGGCGAGGCCGTCGAGCAGCAGCTTGTGATCCTGGGTGAAGGGCTGGACGACTTCCAGGGTGCGGGTGAAGCTGGCGAGCATGATCTTGTCGCCCTCGAAGAGCCGATCCTCGAGGTAGCCTTCGAGCACCTCCAGGAGCTGCCGCCGGGACTGTGGATAGATGTGCGCGTGGTCGATGAACACCACCAGGTGAAGCTGCTGATCCGGGGTCACCGGGCGCCGGGGGACGGGTGCCGGGCGCCGCGTATCGGTGACCCGAGAGGCGAAGGAGTCCTGGTAGGAAACCGTAAAGAAGTTGCTGATCTCCACCGGTTGCCCGTCCTCGAACAGTTCGAAATCGTCCTCGGTCAGGCCGGCGACGCGGTTGCCGTCGCTGTCCGTGACGAACACTTCGACGTTCACCACGTTGACGTTGAGCTGATCGATGAAGAGGTCGTTCTGGGCCGCCACCGGGGCAGTGCAGAAAACGGCGAGGAGTGGCAGGGCCGTCAGGGTGGCGAAGAGCTGCGGGCGACGCGGGAGCAGGGCCATGTTGATCTCCTTGGGGGTGCTGAGCCTCCGGTGCTAGATTGCCGTCGATTCTAACAGCCCCTGCTCGATGGGCTCCGTCCGTTGGCCTCCGGTGCTACGATTTGCGGTCCGCACAGGACGGTTGCGCCCTCTCTTTCGTATTACCGGCTGAGCGCTCACTGATCGTTGGCACGGAGTTGCACCATGGATTCGAACCCTTCCTCTACCCTCGAAGCACAACCTGAGTCCGGAACGCCGGACCCCGGAACGCCGGACCGCGGTACGCCGGACGGCTTGCGCCAGCCCAAGGACATCCCGCCGACGGAGATCTTTTCGGAGCTGCAACGCGGTGTGCTCGGGCAGGACGAGGCGCTGCGTTTCGTCTCCGTCGCGATCTACAAGCACACCACCGGCCGGGTCTCCGGCAACCTGCTTCTGGTGGGCAACTCCGGTACCGGCAAGACCACCATCATGAACAACATCCAGCGCCTCTACGACACCCTGCCGGAATACCGTTCGTTTCGCGCTCTGACCATTCTCAACGCCAACCTGCTGGTGGATTCGGACCGCACTGAGTTCCGGCCGGACCGCATGCTGCGCAGCATCGAACAGCGCGCCCGGCTGGTGGTGAGCGAGGAACCGACCGCCGACGAGCTGCAGCAGGCGATGGAGCGCGCGACGGTCTGTATCGACGAGATCGACAAAATGACCTCGATCCTCGGCGGCAAGCCCAACCCGCTGGGCGTCGTGCTGCAGCAGGGTCTCCTCACCCTGATGGAGGGCGAGCGGGTGGCCTACCAAACCCACGCCTGGGAAGACGGCAAGGAGCGGCCGGTGACGCTACGCATCAACACCGAGCGCATGATGTTCGTCTGCGGCGGAGCCTTCGAGGGGCTCTATGACCAGGTGTACAACCGCGTAACCAAGCCCGGCAGCGGCGTGAAGCTGCGCTCCGAGGCACGCCGCACGGCGGACGGCAAAGTGCGCATCGACACCATTTTCGAACTCGGCGAGTTCCTGCGGGTGAAGGACCTCTTCGAGTACGGCATGGTGCCCCAGTTCATGGCGCGCTTCGACAAGATCGTGCTGATGAAGGAACTGCCCCGCGAGGTGCTGGAGCAGATCCTCCTCAAGTCCTATGACTCGCCCTTCGTGCGCTCCCGCCGGTTCTTCGAAACCCTGGACATCGATCTCGAGATCGAGCCGCTGGCTTCGGCCTTGATCTCCGAAAAGGCCACCAAAGAGAGCCGCACCGGCGCCCGGGCGCTGCGCGACGTGTTCAGCAAGGTGATCAACCGCTACGAGTTCGATCCCTGGAATAGCGGCGGCTTGAGCGAGGAGGACGGCCGCACCCGACTGGTGATCGACGCCGACCGAGTGCGCGAAGCACTGGCCTAGCGGGAGCCTGCAATGACCTTTCGACAATTCACCGGCACGGAGAACTACCTGGCCTCGCCGGACCTACGGGATGCGGTGGACGTGTCCATCGCCTTAGAGAAGCCGCTGCTGGTGCGCGGCGAGCCCGGTACCGGCAAGACGGTGCTCGCCGAGGCCGTCGCCGAAAGTCTGGTGATGGAGTTGCTCTCCTGGAACATCAAGTCGTCCAGCAAGGCGCAGGACGGCCTCTACATCTACGACACGGTGCGTCGCCTGAACGACGCCCGATTCGGCGATCGGGACATCAGCGACGTCTCTCCCTACATCGAGCTGGGACCCCTCGGACGGGCGATCACCGCCGACCAGCGGGTGGTCCTGCTGATCGACGAGATCGACAAGGCGGACATGGAGTTCCCGAACGATCTACTGCATGAACTGGATCGCATGAGCTTCCAGGTGCAAGAGACCGGTGAGACCCACACCGCGCAGTTTCGGCCGGTGGTGATCATCACCTCGAACAACGAAAAGGAACTGCCCGACGCCTTCCTGCGGCGCTGCGTTTTCCACTACATCGCCTTCCCCGACAAGGAGGCGATGGAGAAGGTGGTGCGAATTCATCATCCGAATGTCGAGGAAGAATTGTTGCGTCAGGTGTTGCAGCGCTTCTACTGGTTGCGGGACCTGTCCGAGCTGCGCAAGCGCCCTTCGACCAGTGAACTGATCGACTGGATCGGCGCTCTGCGGCGGGGCGGCGTATCGGCCGAGGCGATTGAGGAAGAGCTGCCCTTCCTCGGGGTACTCCTCAAGCGCGAGACGGATCTCCAAGCGGCCCTGCGGGCCGGCCGGCGGGCCGACCACTAGCAGAACGCTGAAAGTGGCTTCGCCAATGTTTTCAGCAGCCCTGCCGGATTCATTTGTCCAGGGGGCGGGGCGCCCCCTCGCCCGAACAGTTGGTTCGGGCTCACCCCATCCTCGGCGGCTCAGCCGCCGCCTCGCTCTTCGGGCTCGGTCGCAGTTTGGGCGTGGTCTGTTTGAGTGCAGGTTTCTCGTGGTTTCTGGGTCGTAGAGCTGTGTTCACCGACTTCTTCTACTTCCTGCGCGCCTGCGGGCTCAAAGTGAGCTTGACCGAGTGGCTGGCGCTGATGCGAGCGCTGGTCGAAGGCCACGGCCGGGCCAATCTCAACACCTTCTACAGCCTGGCCCGCGCGCTGTTGGTGAAGCGCGAAACGGACTTCGATCTGTGGGATCGGGCCTTCGCCTCGTTCTTTCGGGGCGTCGAGAACACCTTCGAGATCGACGACGAGTTGCTCCGGTGGCTAGAGAACGCCGAGTTGCCGAACCTCGATGCGGCTCTGCCGGCGGGCATGGATCTGGAGGACCTGCGCCGCTTGTTCGAAGAGCGCCGCGCCGAGCAGACGGAGCGTCACGACGGTGGTAGCCGTTGGATCGGAACCGGTGGCGTGTCGCTCTTCGGCCACGGCGGCCGCAACCCCGCCGGGGTGCGGGTCGGCGGCCCTGGCGGTGGCCGCTCGGCGGTGCAGGTGGCTGGCGAACGGCGCTTCCGCAATCTGCGCGGTGACCGCCTTCTGGACACCCGGCAAATCGGTTTGGCGCTGCGGCGCCTGCGCCGGTTGGGGCAGGAGCCGGGACCGGACGAACTCGATCTCGACGGCACCGTCGACGCTAGCGCCAGGAACGGCGGCGAGATCGATCTGGTGTTCGCGCCGCCGCGCCGCAACCGGGTGCAGCTCCTCTTGTTGATGGATGTCGGCGGCTCGATGGATCCCCACACGGAGCTGTGCGAGCGCCTGTTCAGTGCCGCCCATTCGGCGCAGCACTTCAAGCGTTTCGAAGTGCGGTTCTTCCACAACTGCGTTTACGAGAAGCTCTACACGGACATGGCGCATGGGCGCGGTGAACGCACCGCCGACCGTCTCAGAGAACTCGACGAGCATTGGTCGGTGGTGTTCGTCGGCGACGCCTGGATGGCGCCCTGGGAACTGACCCGGGTAGGAGGCGCCCTGGACTACTACCACCACAACGAAGACTCGGGCCTGACCTGGCTACAGCGGATCCGTCGCCGCTGTCCGGATTCCGTGTGGCTCAATCCGGAGCCGCCGCAGGTGTGGAAGGCGCCGACCATTCACTGGATCCGCCAGGTCTTCCCAATGTTCGAGCTGACCCTCGAAGGCCTGGGTGAGGCGGTCGATGTGCTGCGGCGGCTGCGGCCCAATCGCCCCCTGGCGGCCTAGCGGGCTAGCGACTCGCTAGGGTGAGCTTGTCGATCTTCTTCTCCAGGCTCTCCTGGAACAGTCGCGACTGTCCGTCCGCATGGCGTACGGCCCGGGCGAAGTGCCGCGCCGCCTTCTGCTCATTGCCGCTCCGCTGCTCCAGTTGACCGAGGAGCAGGTGGATGTCCGGAATGTGCCGCTCCATCCGCCGGGCACGCTTGAGCAGGTGCCGGGCCGTCTCCAGGTCGGACGACGAGAGGCTCTTTTTCGCCTGTTCGAGAAGATAGAAGGGATTGCGCGTTTCGAGTTCGAGCGCCCGGGCGGTCATCGCGTCGGCCTTGTGGGAAAGGCCGGCGGAGCGGTAAATGCCGCTCAGATTCTCGATCGCCGGTATGAACTCCTGGTCCAGGCGCAAAACCTGCTGCAAAAGTGCGATGGCCTGGTGCCGGTCGCCGCGGCGAGCGGTGACCAGCGCCCGGTTGTTCAAGGCCTCGACCAGTCCGCCGTCGAGGTCCAGGGCCCGCGCGAGGTGACGTTCGGCGGCGTCCAGGCGGCCGGCCAGCAGGGCTTCGGCGGCGACGGCGTTGTGGTAATGGGCGGTGCCGCGTTCGTCGGAGATACGGCGCCAGCGACGGTAGGACTTGGTGCTGTTGGGGTAGAAGTCCACCGTCAAGGTTCGGTTGTCGACGGTGATGCCGGCCACCAGGTGGGTGCTGCGAACGGTCACCTCTCCCACCTGATGGAAGGTCTCGAAGTCCTGGATCTCTACGAAGTAGGCCTCGAGGCCGGCGCTGCGGGCCATGGCAATCATCAGGTTGACCAGCGACACGCAGTTGCCTTCGGCGCGCTCGAAAGCCTGGCCGGCGGTGAGGGTGGGATAGCTGACGTACTTGAAATGGAGTCCCCGGTGCTCGTCGAAGATCGCCTCCACCAGACGTTCGACCTTGCGGAAGGTGGTGCCCGGCGCCCGCTCGATGACCCGAGTGGCCTGCTCGATCTCCGGGGTGGCGGCGAAAGGCGAAAGCCACGGCTCGCCCTGAGTCGGACTCTCCGCGCTGGAGCCGAAGGCGAGTGCTGCGGTAGCGAAAAACAGGAAAAGCGCTGAGAATCCGCGTCCGAGACGGGTAATGCCGAGGTGCTGGGTCATGATCTCCTCCCGGGCCGATGACGGTGTCCCCATCCTATGAGTACGTCGAGGGTCGGTAGGGGTTGCCGGTCTCTTTTCCTCTTTCGCGCGATTTCCGATAACCTCTGCGCAGATCGAGCCTTACAATCCACCGCCGGGCGCCTTCGGACGAGTCCCGAGGGTCGTTCGCCACGGCTGCCGAGGAGAGAACGAAATGAACTACCGGATCGACGAAATCGAAGGGATTGGCCCGAAGTACGCCGCCAAACTGAAGCCGGCGGGCATCAAGAGCACCAACGACTTTCTCAAGCATTGTGCCGACCGCAAGGGCCGCAAAGCGGTGTCCAAGGAGACCGGCATCAGCGAGAAGCTACTGCTGGAATGGGCGAATATGGCCGATCTGATGCGCATCACCGGCATCGGCAAGCAGTTCGCCGAACTCCTCGAAGCGGCCGGGGTCGATACCGTCAAGGAGCTGCGCAACCGCAATGGCGCCAACCTGGCGGTGAAGCTGGCCGAGACCCAGGCCTCCACCAAGCGGACCCGGGTGGCTCCGGGCGAGGCCAAGGTGCTGGGATGGATCGCCCAGGCCAAGAAGATGAAGCCGAAGATCAGCTACTAGCAGCGCTGCTGAATGCGCTTCGCGCATGATTTCAGCAACGCTGCTAGTTTCCTTTCAAGGGGGCTCGGCGCCCGCACGCGTTCCGCCCCCTCGCCCGAAGATTCTCTTCGGGCTCACCCGGTCCTCGGCGGCTTTGCCGTCGCCGAGCCCTCACGGGCTCGGTCGCAGGCAGTGGCTGAGTTGGAAAACAGGACCCAATGACGGCACCTCAGAGAGATCGACCACCAAACCCCCGTTGTCTGGTGGATTACGGGGTGGGCGGTTGGACCCGGCGTGCCTTCCTCCTCGCCGGCGGCGCCAGCCTTGCGGCCTGTGCCACCGGCCGCAAGGTGGCGGCGCCGCTCGAGGAGGTCGTGGTGGTCGGTGGCGGTCTCGCCGGCCTGACGGCGGCCTATCGGCTGCACCGGGCGGGGGTTTCCGTGCGAGTGCTCGAAGCCGCCGACCGGGTCGGCGGTCGGGTGTTCACCCTGCGCGATCGCTTCGACGGACCGGTGGAGATGGGGGGCGACCGGATCGACTCCAACCACCTTACGATCCGCCGTTTGGTCGAAGATCTCGGTCTGGAGATGGAGGACCTGCTGGAGTCCGTCCTCCATCTGTCGTCGACCTATATCTTTGGCGGTCAGCGCCGGAGCGACGCGGAACTGGCCGAAGCTCTCGTCCCCTTGGCGGACCGTCTGGCCGGCGACCAAGCCCTCATCCTGCCCTACGGGCTGCCCGGATACCGCAATCCTGGCGGCGGCTTTCTCGATCGGCTGACCCTCGAAGAGTGGTTGGAGGTCGCCGGTGCCGAGGGCTGGGTGAGGGATCTGCTCGCCACCCTCTACGGCACCGAGCTAGGAGTGGATATCGGCCGCCAGTCGGCCCTCAACCTGGTGACCCGGATCCGTTGGGAAGCGCCCCTTTCGCTCAACCCGGCGGACCCTAAGCCCGCCATCCGCCTGTTCGACAACCGTAACCAGCGCTTTCGCATCCGTGGCGGCAACGACCGCCTGGTCGGCGCTCTGGCCCGGCAGCTCGCCGGCCGGGTCGAAGTCGGCGCCGGAGTGGAGGCCGTCCGGCGGCGTTCCGACGGTCTGTACAGCCTCACCGTGCGGCGAGGGCCGGCGGTGCGCGACGAGACGGCCCCGTACTTGTTGCTGGCCGCGCCCTTCCATGCGCTGCGCCGGATGGAGCTGAGGGCGGATCTGCCGACGGTCCAGCGGCGGGCCATCGACGAATTGGGATATGGCCGGCAGACCACCATGGCGGTGGGCTTTCGGGGAGCCCTGTGGCGCGACTTTGGCGATCGCGGAACGGTGTGGACGGATCGCCCGCCGGGTCGCGTGCGGGCGAGCGACGGTGCCGGCGCCTTGGTGCGAATGGCCGGCGGATCCGAAGCCGATATCCTGGCTCGAAGCGGTGCGGCGGATCGCGCTCGCGCCATGGTGGACGCCCTGGAAGGCCCGTGGCCGGGGCTCGCCGCGACCCGAACGGCCTCCGTCGCCCGCTATCCATGGATGGCATCGAACGCATGTTACGAGCCGGGTCAATGGACCGCCTTCGGCGGCGCCGAAGGCGACCGTTTCGGCCGTCTCCTGTTCGCCGGTGAACACTGCGCCCAGCGTTTCCGCGGCACCATGGAAGGGGCCTGCACCAGCGGCTGGGCTGCGGCCGAGTCGATTCTGGTCGATTTCGGCTTGGCGCCACCGCCGAAGCGCCGGAGAGCCCCTTGACCGTCCCTCCTGAAACCCGCCGCGGCGGCATCCGCAGGCTTCGCCGCGGCCTATGGGTCCTGGTGTTCGTGCTGGTGGCCTTCGAGTTGGTCTACTTGGTGGCAGGCAATGCTTTCCTGCGCTCCGAGTGGGGCCGCCAGCAGATCAACCGCCGGCCGGAGAAGTTCACCCTGACCTGGGACGGAGCCAGCACCTGGTGGCCGGGGCGAGTCCAGTTCTCGGGGGTGGTCGCCGAAGGTCATGCCCGCCGGGTGGATTGGAGTTTGACCGCTGATCGCGCCCTTCTGGTGATGGATCTGATGCCGTTGGTCCGCAAGATCTTTCGGACCGATGCCCTCTACGCCGAAGGGGTGACCTTCGCCTCGCAGCGTCTGGAAAAACCGCGCGATCCGATAGCGCCAGGCCGTTCGTCCGAGAATCCCAAGGCCAAGAAACCCTGGACGCTCCAATTCGACGACGTGGACTTGGCGGGGGTGCGGAGCATCCACTTCAACGATCTGGAGATCCTGCCCGATGGTGAGGAGGGCGACGAGGGCAGTGTGGTCGGAGGTTTGGTGATCGCTCTGCGCCGAACCGTCGAGGTGAAAAAGACCACGTTGACCTGGAACGGCGCCCGCTTGAACCTGCGCGGTGAGCCGTGGGTCCGCTCGCTGGACCTCACTAGCCAACTGGCCTTCGCGCCCTGGAATCCAAGGGAGCACCGCGGGTTGCAATCCCTGGCCTACTTGTCCGGCGAGCTGGGAGCGAAGGGCCGCATTGGGCTGCCGGGGGGTGAGCCCTCGAAGCGCTGGTCCATCGATGGCGAGGGAGATCTGCGTTTGCGGGCGGTGGCCGAGGACGGAATCTTGACTTCCGAGAGCCGAGCGTCGGTCGGTCTCGAGGGCTTCGATCTGCACCTGCCGAAAGGGCAACTCACCGCGGCGGTGGAGGTGGTGGCCGGGGTGGAAGGGGAGCTGCTGGTCGCCGGTCTCCAGGCGCGAGATCTGGCCTTTCGTCGGGAAGGTGCGGACCGGCCCCTGGTGACGTCCCGGCAGGCGCGCATCTCCGTGGGATCCGAAGATCGCTCCCTCGCCACCGGTCTCCAGGCGATGGTGAATCGCCTGCGTGCGATGCGAAAGGGGCCGGAGGGCGGCGCTGCGGCGAGGGTCGCGAGCATCGACGCCCAAGGCGTGAAGCTGCAGCGGGCGGGCCGCCTCGAAGGGGAACTCGCTCAACTCGCCGGTCGCTTGGATTTGAATGCGCTCGCCGACCGGCGCGTCGCCCTCGATCGGGTGCGGGGCCGCGGCGGGCGGGTGGCCTGGCTGGCGAAGGACGGCCGTGAGGGCGCGCGCGAGAGACCCGCTGGCCCTTGGGTCTATGAGGTGACCGATGTGGAGCTGGTCGAGGTGCCGAAGGTCTCCTTCGGTGCCTTCGACCTGGAGCCCATTTCGCGATTCGGCGCCCGTTCGGTGCGCTTTGCGCCGGGCCGTGAGATTGAGCTGGGGGGTGCCTTTGTACAGGAAGAAAACGGTCGGTTGACCGCCGCCGGTCGGCCCGTGGCCTCGAGACTGTTGCTCGACGGCACCTTGGATTTCGGTCCCTTCGACCTCGGTTCCGGGGGGCGCGAGGCGATCGCCCGGCTCACCACCCGGGCAAAGTTGAGCGGCCAGGTGACCTCCCTAGGTTTCTTCCGCTACGCCTTCGAGGCCGCCCCCTGGCTCGCCTTGGACGGTGCCGGCGACCTCGACGCGGACCTGCGCATCGATAGCGGCCGGCTCGCCGTCGGTAGCCGCCTGCGGGTCGATGCGTCGCCGGTCGAGGCCGACTTCCTGGACTACCGGGTGGTCGGCGACGCCGCGGTCAGCGCCATCGTGGCCAGCGACTCCCGGGGTCCGCGCGCCGACCTGTTTGTCAACCTCGAAGATTTCAAGATGGCCGGCCTGAACGATCCAGATCGTCCCTACGTCGAGGGCCGCGGCTTCCACCTGACCGCGACCACGGCCGACCTCGATCTGCGCAAACCCTTCGAGGATCTCGAAGCGGTGGTCGATCTGCCGAACTCTTCGGTGCCGGACCTGACCGTCTACAACGCCTATCTGCCGAAGCGCGCCAATGTCGGGATCGACTCCGGCAGCGGCCAGATCCAGGCATACTTCGAACTGTCGGCGGCCGATGACTCCGGCTGGGGCCGGGTCGACGTGCGCTCCTCGGAGGTCGGAGTGCATTTCCTCGACCAAGAGCTGACCGGCGCTCTTCACCTCAAGACCCGGCTGGAAACGACGCAACTGGAAGAGCGCTCCTTCGCCCTCGACGACAGTCGCCTGGAACTCACCGACGTCGAGCTCGTCAGCCCCGGCCAGCAGGTCGCCGAGGCAGACTGGTGGGCCCGGCTGGAACTCAACGAAGGCGACATGTCCTGGCGCAAGCCCTTGACTCTGGACAGCCAGGCAACTCTCTCCATGAAAGACACGGGATTCCTGCTGTCGGTGTTTTCGGAGCGCAAGCGTTGGTTGCACTGGTTCCAGCGTCTATTGGACTTCGAAGACGTGGTGGGCGACGGTCGGGTGGTGCTGGAGCCCGGCTCCCTGCGCCTCGATCCGGTGTTGATCTCGGCCGAGAAGCTGGAAATCCGCACCCGCCTGCGTTTTGCCGAGGGCAGCAAGCACGGCTATCTCTATGTCCGGTCCCACGGCCTGGCGGCGGGATTGGAACTCGACGGATCGAAACGCGACTTCAGGCTGATTCGGCCGAAGCAGTGGTATGAATCCCGCCCTTCCTTCCCGTAAAGGGCGGAGACTCCTGCATCTGCGGCATTGCACGAGGCCTCTCACCCTTGGCATTGGGTGCTGCCGAGGGCGGATGCGCCCACCTCTGCTGCGTCTCTCGGCTCCTCCCTTCCTCGGCGCCTGCGGTGGTGCTCGAAGATCCTCCCTTGGGTCTTTTCCGCTGGCATCCGTTCTAGTCCCTACTTCAAGCGAATCACCAACACCGCTTCGCCGTCGCTGACGGTCACCCGGTCGCGTTCGATGGCGTCCACCCGGACGCCGGAGATTCGTTCTCCCACTCCGACAATCTCGCCGTTGAGGACCGCTGCCGGCTGGACCTCGGACCAGGCGATGCCGTCGAGGGAAAGGGTGCCGCCACCGGGCAGTGGGGCTTGGCGCAGGTGTTCGCCGGCGGCCAGTTCGGGCACCGCCGCGGTGGCAGGCGCGGCCGGCGCTTGGGCCGGCCGCGCGGCAACCGGGGCGAGCTCCGGGGCCGGCTGCGGCGCGGGCTGGGCCGTAGGCGGCTGGGGAGCCGGCGAGGGTTCTGGCCTCGAGGGTGCCGACCGGGGAGGGACGGTGGGCTCGGCACGCGGTGCGCCCTGGGCGCCCCGCGGGGCAGGGGAGGCCTCGGAGACGGATGGGGTAGGAGCGTCGGCGATGGTGACGGGCACCGGGGTCGGCGCCGGCGCGACGGCCGCCGTCGGCGATGGCGAGTCGACGCCTCCACCCAGACGCGAGCCGAGGGAGAACACCGCCAGCGCTACGGCCAGGGCGGCGGCGCCGGCCAGAGCCCAGATCCAAGGTCGCGAGGCCTTGGCTTCGGGCAGTACCGGATAGGGCATGCCGCGTTCCGCCGCTTCTCGCCGGGCCGCCTCGACCCGCGCCTTCTTGAGGGCTTCGTTGATCAGACTCATGGCGCCCCTTCCAGGTCGCGGATCGCCCGCCGGACGTGCTTCCAGCGCAGGTGGTCGCTGCCGGTGACATAGCCGCACAGCAGGGTCTTGTCACACACCGCATTGACCAGCCGCGGGATGCCCTGGGAGTAGCGATGGATCCGCCGCAGGGCCCAGCGGCTGAAGGTCGGACGAGAATTGGCGCCGGCGACCTGCATGCGGTAGCGAATGTACTGGTCCGTCTCGTCGAGATCGAGGGGTTCCAGGTGATAGCGCACCGTGATTCGCTGGCGAAGCTGCCGTAGCTTGCGGGCGTTCAACTTCTCACGCAGCTCCGGTTGTCCGATGAGGACGATCTGCAGGAGCTTGCGCTGGTCCGTCTCCAGGTTGGACAGCAACCGGACCTGCTCCAGCAGGTCCGGGCTCATGTCCTGGGCCTCGTCGATCAGCAATACCACGTCGTTGCCCGCATGCACCTGCTCGAGAAGGAAGGAATTCAAGAACTCCATCGACGACACCCGGTCGATGCGGCCGACGCTGAATCCCAGCTCGCGCAAGATGCTGCGCAGTAGTTGATTGCCGGTCATCACCGGATTGAGGATCAGGGCGGTGCGGTAGGTCTCGTCCAGCTCTTCCAACAGCGCGCGGCTGAGGGTGGTCTTTCCGGCCCCGACCTCGCCGGTGAGCTGGATGAAGCCCTTGCGCTGGTGGATGCCGAACAGCAGGTGGTTGAAGGCCTCCCGGTGGCGTTCGCTGAAGAAGAGAAAACGCGGATCCGGGGTGATGTTGAAGGGCGCCTCGCGAAAGCCGTAGAAGTCGTTGTACATGGTTCTGATGCGGTGGCCTCGGTGCCGGCGGAGTGCTCACGGGCGATCCGGGGCAATCCGATCTCCGCTTCCCTCCGGAACACTACCGTACCGGCGGTCTCATTGAGGAGCCCGCCGCCGGGATAGAGTAAAAATTCACCCTCGAACGCAGAACTGTCCCTTCGGAAGGGCTCTCATGACTTTGGAAATCTCGCCGTCGGAAGCGCTCGAAATCGAGCGCCTGATCGCCAGCGACGACAGCCCGGTGGGCATCGACGCCAAGAAAACCCATGTGCTGATCCTCCACAAGCTGATCGCCATCGAAGGCCGCCTGGAGCGGCTGGAGCAACGCCTGGAGGACCGCTGAGCCATGTCGCAGCATCACTTGATACCCAGCCGCGCCATGGGGCGTCCGATCAACCTCTGGCGCTTCGGCCATTGGGGCCTGCCGGTGCTGGTGTTCCCGTCCGCCGCCGGAATGGCCCACGAGTGGCGCTCCCAGGGGATGCTCGAAGCTCTGAGCCACCTTTTGGGTTCCGGCAAGATCAAGCTGTACTGCGCCGAGAGCAACGTCGCCGAAGCGTGGACCCGCAAGGACCATCCGCCGGACCACCGCATTCGCCGCCACATGGCCTACGAGCGCTTCGTGGTGGAAGAATTGGTGCCTTTCATTCGGGCCGATTGCCACGGGCCGAATCTGCCCATCGGGGTCACTGGCTGCAGCCTCGGCGCCTTCTACGCCGCCAACTTCGCCCTCAAGTTTCCGCACATCTTCAACTATGCCCTGTGCATGAGCGGCCGCTACGAAGCGCGCCATTTCACCGACGGGTTCTCGAACCAGGACGTCTACTTCAACAACCCCCTGGCCTTCGTGCCAAACCTGTCCGGCGGGGAGCTGGAGCGGGTGCGCGGCAATACCTTCCTGTCGCTGGTCTGCGGTCAGGGCAAATGGGAAGAGGGCTGCATCGAGGAAACCCACGCTCTGGCCGACGTGCTGTCGGCCAAGAGGATTCACCATCACCGGGACATCTGGGGCCACGATGTCTCCCATGACTGGGTGTGGTGGCAGCGCCAGGCGCGTCATCATCTCGGCCAGAGGTACAGCGGATGATTCTACGCTTCACCATTGTCGGCCTCGCCCTGATGTTTGCCGTTACGGCGCTTGCCGGCCGGATCGCGGAAGACGACCGCATTGCGGATCCCCTTTCGCGCAAGAACCTGATCCTAGTGGAACTGTTCACCTCCCAGGGCTGCTCGAGCTGCCCGCCGGCGGATCGTCTGATGGGGACCTTCACGGGAAGCAAAGACGTCGCCGTGCTGGCCTTCCACGTCGACTACTGGAACCGCCTCGGCTGGCAAGATCCGTTCTCCCAAAGCGCCTGGTCCGTACGCCAGCGGGATTACGCCTTGGCGATGGATCTGGAGACCGTCTACACGCCGCAGATGGTGGTGGACGGACTCGGCGAAGGGGTGGGTTCCGACGCGTCGGAGCTGAAGAAGCTGCTGGCCGAGGCTCGCCAAAGGGAGCGCCCCGGTCTCTTGACGCAGACCCGAACGGGGGTCGACCTTCGCCTCCTCGACCCCATCGACCAGGCCGCCGAGCTGTGGGTGGCCGAGGTGGAAAACGGCTTGGTCACCCAGGTCGAGCGCGGCGAAAACGCCGACCGCACCCTTCACAATCACTTCGTGGTGCGCAAGCTCACCCGCCTCGCCGAGTTGCGGGCGGGCACTCGAGGGCTCAGTCGATATGCTCTCCCTGAGGCTGAGAACGAAAACCGCCACCTGGTGGTCTTTCTCCAGCAGAAGGGTTTCGGACGGGTCCTTCTGGCCCAGCGTTTCTGAATTGCCGTCACATCGCCGTCACTTTCTTGTCACGCCTTGTTCCGTCCGCGTCACTGTAGAGGTGAAACGGACAACAAGCGGTGAGGCCCCGGGCTCTGTAGTCGAAGTTTTGCCCGCGGTTCGACACCTGAATCCAGGGGGTGGGTTGGATCGGCCGGGGAGAACCTCCCGGTATCTCCATGGATACGGCGACCGGTGAGGTCATCGGTCCGGTCTTTCTTTGTCTCCTTGCACTACTTCTTGACTGCGGTACGTGCCTCGGCATGACGCGAGTCTGCCGGTCGGGGCAAGGATTCCTACTTCTCTGGCTCGCCGCCGACCAACGATTCGATTTGCCCGCTCTTTCCGTCGACGCGGCGGATCCGGTGGTTTCCGCAATCGGCGATGTAGAGGTTCTCGGCGCCGTCGACCACCAGTCCGATCGGCGAGGCGAGGCTAGCCTGCGCTGCGGGGCCCCCGTCTCCGGCCAGCCGTTCAGCGCCATCGCCGACGACGGTACTCACCCTTCCCGTTTCGCTGTCGATCCTCCGGACCTTGTTGGCACCGAACTCGGTGACGTAGAGGTCGCCCCGGGCGTTGACGTGAATCGCACCGAAAAAGACGAAACTCGCCTCCGGAGCGGGTCCGCCATCGCCGCTCGACGCGATCTCGCCGGTACCGGCGATGGTGTGGATCCTGCCCTGCGGATCGACCCGCCGAATGCGGAGATTGAACGAGTCGCCAATCACGACCCGGCCGAGATGGTCTACCGCGACCACATGCGGGCGGCGCAGATGGGCCTCCTTCGCCGGGCCACCGTCGCCCGCGAAGTCGCGTTCACCGGTTCCGGCGAAGATCCGGGTCATCCCGGACTCGCCGTCGACCCGCAGGATGCGATCGTGGTTGGTGTCGGCGATCAGCAGGTCGCCACGGGGATCGATGGCGACATCGTAGGGGCCGGCGAGGGCCATCTCGAGGGCCGGTCCGTCGACTTCGCCCTGGCCGCCGCCGACGACTGTTCGGATCGTGCCGCTCTCAAGATCGACACGCCGAATCCGATCGTTGCCCTGGTCCGCGATGATCAAGCCACCATCGCGGGTTAGTGCGAGCCCCATCGGACCCGCGAGGTTCGCCGCGGTCGCGGGTCCGCCATCGCCGGCGAGCCCTTGGCTTCCGGTGCCCGCGATCAACGTCACTTCGCCGCTGTCCAGGTCGATCCGGCGCACCGAATGGCCGCCGGACTCGCTGAAGTAGAGGTGATTCCCGGACAGAGCGAGACCGCTGGGACAGCGCAGGGTGACCGACGAAGCGCTGGCGCCGGCGATCCCGGAAGGCGGCGCGAGGGCGGCGATGGCGAGGGTAGTGACGAGCCAGGTCATGTGACGTTTCACGGTTGCCTTTCTCCAAGATGCAAGGATTCGAGCCGGGCGAGAAGACCGGCGTTATCGCGACGAACGGAGGCGATCAGGGTGTCTGCCCGTCGTCGCCGTGGATCCGTAGCGGGCAGGGCGGCGAGTCGGCCCTCGGCATCCCCGGCCATGGCGCTGGCCGCGGATCTCTCGCCCGCGGCGGCGAGAGCTGTGGCCAACTCCGCTTCCGCCGTGCCCAGGCGCCAGTCGCCGGGTGCGAGCCAGCGGCGGCGTTCGTCCACGACGCTGCGGACCAGGCGCACGGCCTCTGCGGATTCGCCGCGGTCGAGGAGCAAGCCTGCGAGGCCGAGCCGCGGGTCGGCGACCGGTGCCCGGCGCCAGCCGGCGGCCGGCAGGGCGCGGCGATAGTCCGCTTCGGCGGCAGCCCGCTCTCCGGCGGCGAAGCGGAGGTCGGCGACGAGCGCCAGCGCTTCGGCGAATCGCGGGCTGCTGGCTCCGCCGAAGGCGGATTCTCGGATCTCCGTCGCCTGTAGCGCCAAGGCGAGGGCCTCTTCGTTTCTGTCGGTGTCCCGCAGAAGGGCTGCCAGGTTGACCTTGAGAGTCGCCACCAACGGGTGTGAGCGTCCCAACCGCGGCAGCGAGTTGGCGAGGGCGTAGCGGTAGGTCCGCTCGGCGGTCGCGTGATCTCCCAAACCGTGGAGTGCGTAGGCGAGGTTGTTGAGGATGACGTTGACCAGCGGATACTCATTGAAGAGCGTCGCCTCGGCTCGGGCGGCGGCCGGCTGCAAGAGAGCGACGGCGTCACGGAAGCGGCCCCGATCGTTGGCCAACGAGGCGAGGTTCGACTGCGCCTCCGCGACCAACGGATGCTCCCCACCGAAGAGTTCGATGCGCATCTCGAGCGCCGTCGCCAGCCGTTCTTCCGCGGCACTCCAATCGCCCGCCTCGCGTGCCAGCAACCCTTCGAGCATCGCCGTGCGGGCGAGCTCCGGATGGGGTGGAGCGAAGGCCTGGGCAAAGATCTCCGTGGCCCGCCGATGGTGACGGCGGGCCGCGGCCAGTTCGCCGCGTTCGCGATAGAGCGATCCGAGGGTGCTGAGAATCCTCGCCGTGGCGATGGGATCGCGGCCCTCGATGTGGGCGAGAGCCTCTAGATAGACCCTCTCGGCCTCCTCCAAGCGGCCCTCGAAGTGAAGGACTTCGGCCAGTTCGGCGAGACCCCGGGCCAGCTCCGGTGCACCGTCCGGCAGCGCTTCGCGTCGCAGGCCGACGGCATGGTCCACCAAGGGCCTGGCGCGATCGTAGTGACCCATGCCGGTATAGATCTGGGCGACGGACTCGAGCAGGGCGGCGCGCAGCCGGGGCCTCTCGCCGACCGCCGCGGCTGCCGTCCGACCGAGTTCGCCCTCGGCGAGATCGTCGCCGAGGGCGGTGGATTGTTGGGGCGGGGCGTAGAGAAAGTCGACCATGGCACGTAGCGCCTGGTCGCTGCGTAGGCGCATCTCTTGGGCTTCCTGGCGGCCAGCTTCGGCCAGTCGCTGTTGGCGGTCGAGGCGCCCGTTGAGGAGGACCAGCGACACCACGAAGACCACGGCGAGAACGGCGAGGGCCGACGCTACCGCCACGGCGGCTCGATTCCTGCGCAAGAACTTTCCGGCTCGATAGCTGAGAGTCGCGGGCCGCGCCAGCACCGGTAGTTGGTCGAGATGACGACCGAGATCTTCCGCTAGCGCCAGGGCCGACGGGTAGCGTCGCCCGGCTTCCTTGCGCATCGCCTCGAGGGTGATGTTGTCGAGATCCCCGGCGACGCGGCGCGCCAGATCGGTAGGCGTCGTCGATCGGGCGGCGGCCACCGGCGGCGCTTCCTCGGGGTTCAGATCGCGCAGGCGTCGACTCGGCAGCGGTGGTTCATGGTGGCAGATTCCTTCCACCAAGGAGCTCCAGTCGGACCCGACGCCGGGGTACGGCGAGCGGTCGGTGAGTAGCCGGTACAGGAGGACTCCGAGGGAGAAGACATCGGACCCCGTGGTCAGGATCTGGCCGCGCACTTGTTCCGGGCTGGCGTAGGCCGGGGTCATCGGCGTCCATCCGGTGCGCGTCTCCAGCATTCCGGCGCGGGTCGCTCCAGGACCGATGGGCTTGGCGATACCGAAGTCGATCAACTTGGGTATGCCCTCTGGAGTCACCAGCACGTTGCTCGGCTTCAGGTCCCGATGCACCAGCAGGTTCTGGTGGGCGTGGTGAACCGCCTCGCAGACCTTGGCGAAGAGGCGAAGGCGGGGAGCGATGGCCAGTTTGCGTCGGTTGCAGTAGCGGTCGATCGGCTCGCCGTCGACGTGCTCCATGACCAGATAGGGCAAGCCCTCTTGGATGGTTCCGCCATCGTACAGGCGGGCGATCCAGGGATGGACGAGCTGGGCGAGGATCTGGCGTTCGGCTCGTAGTCGCAAGCGGAGTTCGGGACGGTCGTCGAGCAGGATCTTGATTGCCACATCCCGCTCGAACTCCCGGTCGCTGCGCCGTGCCAGGAAGACGGCGCCGGACGAGCCTCGCCCGATCAATCCGGCCAGTCGGTAGGGGCCCACCAGCCTCCCGGTCCAGTCCTCGGGCCGGAACGGGGTCGTCCCTCCGGTGCTCTGAAGGAAGTCGGTGCGAACCGCCCGATCCGCGGCGAGGATTTCGGCGACTTCGAAGCGGACGGCGTCGTCCGGGCAGTTGCGCCGCAACCATTGCGAGCGCTCGGCGTCCGGCAACTCCAAGGCTCGGTCGAGCCAACGGTCCACCGCGAGCCAGCGCCCCTGGGTGATCGAATCGTTCATCGCATCGCCTCGTGGGGAGACTACGCAAAGATGGACCGCGAGGTTATCGGCGACGACCGCACGGGGTTGCCGGGTGGAAGCAGGATAGCCGGGTACTAAGGATCTCGTCAGCGCCCAAGCTCCGAGCCCGTAGGGCGAGGCGGCGCCGTAGGCGCCGAGGACGGGGTGAGCCTGAAAAGGCTAGCCTTTTCAGGTGAGGGGGCGCCCAGCCCCCTGAAGGAAAAGCTAGCAGTGCAGTTGAAAAAATAGGCCGAAGGCCTTTTCAGCCAACTGCTAGTTGGCGATGGCGTCGCCGGGATCCCGCGGGCCGGGTCCGCAGGGGGTCATCGCCCACACATGGCGGTACCGCCAGCCAGCCGCCCCACGCTGCTCAGCCACCGCGACGTAGCAAACGCGCCCGGACAGATTGCCCATTCCGGCGACGACGTAGGTGCCGCTGACAATGGCGATGTCGCCATCGATCCGCACCTCGTCGATGCCGTGATCGACGGATCCCTCGGGAGCGAGTTCGAAGTACTCGTGGAAGGTTTCCTCAATGGTGGCCCGATCTTCTAGATGATCGGAATGGGGGACAATCCATTCGTAAGTGCCCTCGGGCCAGAACTGGGCGGCGAACTCCTCGCTGTCCCCGCGGTTGAACGCGGCGGCGGCGGCCTCGATGCGCTCGACTACCTGAGCGCGGACGGCGGCTGGATCGTCGTCGGCCGGGTCCTCGCCGGCGGCCACCCCAGGGGCGGCCCACAGGACGCCCGCCGCGAGGCATAGCGCAAGTCGTTTCATCACTCTCTTCTCCATCGCGTTCGCCGCTTCCGGCCGGTCCCTCCGGGCGGAGTCTAACCCGTGCCTCCGGCAGCGGATGAGTGTCCACCGCGGGAGGGCCGCGGCACGTCAATTTTTCGGCCGGTGATCAATTGGCTGGAGCGAACGGCGCATTCCAGGGTAGACGTCGAGCCGAGTTCGGCCCGGCAAGACCCGGAGAATCGGATGAAAACCCCGCACCTCGCGTCACTCGTTTTTTTCGCTGCCGTCGCCTCGCTCCTCGCTTCCGAGCATGGCACCAGGCCGGTGGCACGACCCGACAGCGCCACCACCGACGCCGCCACGCCGATCACCATCGATCCGCTCGCCAACGACTCCGATGCCGATGGAGAAGTGCTCACCGTCACCGTCACCGGCGGTACTTGCCCGGGCACGGCGAGCGCCAACGGCGATGGCACCGTTCACTACGATCCGCAGGGCGGTAGCAGCGACGGCTGCCAAATCCACTACCGGCTCACCGACGAAGGGGGGCGATTCGACACCGCATCGGTCGAGGTGGTGGTTGCGAGCGGTGGCGGAAGTTCTCCCTCGCCGGTGACCACGGATCCCCTCGATCCCCGTCGCCTGATTCGTGACGGTCGGTCGCTGTTCGTTGCGGGCTACTACCCCGGGCTGCACTCGCTGTCGTCCCTCCATCGCCCCCTCTACAACGAGGGACAGCCGTACCACCAGGCGCTCCTTGACGAACTGGCAAGCCATGATCTCAACCTGACCCGCGCTTTTCTTACCCTCAACATGGCGCTCGAGGCCTCATCGTCGGCGGCTCTCCTGCCGTACCAGCGTAGTGACCAGTGCTGCACCGCCGACGGTTCGGAACTGGGCCTCAACCGCAAGAAGTTCGACCTCGATCGGTTCGATGAGTCCTTTTTTGACTATTGGGAGGACGTCGTTCGCTACGCCGATGAAAGGGGCATCGTGATGGTGCTGGCCTTTTTCGACGCCAGTCACGTCAACGATTGGGAGTTCAACTGGACCTCCCACAACGGCCATCACTACAAAGGCGGCCGGAAATACGACTTCTTCTCGCGCGGCAACAATGCCAACGGCGTGCCGGCCGGCGTCGATCCGATGGGCGGAAATCCGGCCCAGGCGTCCATCTGGTACACCGATCCCAAGGTCCGGACCTACCAAGACCGCTTCGTCCGGCGGGTGGTCCGGCAACTCGGCGGCTACGGAAACATCATTTGGGAGGTCGCCAACGAGCCGGCCAAGAATCGGCCGTGGGTGAGGACCTGGCGGGAAGAGATTCGCGATGTGATTCGCAATGTCGAGCAGGATGAGGGCTACGCTCGGCATTTGGTCATGCCCCTCGATCTTCCCGATCACAGCAATGTGGAAGGTCACTGGTTGCCCGGCGACAGCTCGGCCAACTCTGGATGCACCGGCGGCATCGAGACCTGCAACCCGCGGGACCTGTATGTCCAGATTCAAGCGGCGCTGGCCGACCAGTTCGCCGGCGAGAGCCGTCCGCTGCTGGCCGACAACGATTGCTGTACCTACAACGGCACCACTAAGAACCGGCGGCAGAAGGCATGGCTCTCGTTGCTGTCGGGTGCCTACCCCCTGGTCTTTGAGTTTGCCGCCGACGAATCCGAGGAAACCCTCTTCGAGGCCGGTTCCCGGGACGCCATGCGATGGACCGGGTACACGCGGACTTTGGTGGAAAGTCGCGCGATCGATCTGGTGGGTATGGAACCGTTCCAGGGCCTCACCGGCCTCGACTCCGAACGGCCGGTGTGGGCGCTGGCCCGGCCGGGCTCCGAGTATTTGTTGTACTTCTTCCGGGCGGGCAGTGCCACCGTTCCAGATCTGCCCGCCGAGTACCGGGCGGAGTGGTTCGATCCTCGAACCGGCGCCTTTGAGTCGGCGGGCCGCGGCCCGACCTTCAGTCGCTCAGGCA
This sequence comes from Acidobacteriota bacterium, assembly GCA_039030395.1. Taxonomy (NCBI): domain Bacteria; kingdom Pseudomonadati; phylum Acidobacteriota; species Acidobacteriota bacterium. The sequence goes on along the minus strand of JBCCEF010000013.1, from coordinate 66,147 downwards.
CCCAGGACTGGGTGCTCTATATCGCCACCGACAGCGACCTCGCTGTGCCGCGGATCGACCAGCATCCTCAGCCGATGGTCGTGCCGCCGGGCGGGACGGCGTTCTTAGAGGTGACGGCGTCGGTGCCGTCCGGCGCTCCGCTCGCCTATCGATGGATGAAGGACGACCGGGATCTGGTGGACGGTGGTTCCTTCTCCGGCGCCGGCACGCGGCGGCTGGCGATCGGCGACGCCGATTCGACGGTGATCGGAGAATACCGGTGTCGAGTGACCAACGCCGTCTCCGGCGACGCGGTGACCTCGCATGCGGCCGCCCTCACCCTGACCGCCGGAACCGGTGGCGTGGTCGACGACACGTTCACCCTCAACGGCTCCGACCGCCGGCCCGGCGTTCGCCTCGACGGCACGCTCACGGAGGTCGGTGCCCGCCCCTGGAGTGCTACCGCCGGTGTTGTGCTGGCTGCCGACGGAGCGGTGACCAACAGCGGCGACCCGGCCACTTCGCCGCAAGATCAGGGCGGCGTCTCCTTTGATCCGCTGGCATTTCCCGACCGCCCGGTGACCCAGGTCGAGGCGCGGGTGAGCCTCGACGGGGCTGCCTGGGTCGGCATCGGCCTGGCCAGCCAGCCGACCGGTGGCTACTGGACGGTGGGACAGGTGTGGATGCTGCTGCGTGCCTCGGGGCGGGTCGATGTCTACGCGGCCGGCAATCAGCATCGCCTGCTGGCCGTTGCCGCGCCCGGCTTCGCGGCCACCGAGGCCAACCACCTGAAGCTCGCCTACGACACCGCCGAGCGCCGGGTCTATGCCTGGGTGAACGGCGTTCTGGTGCTCGCCGGTGTCGAGTTGCCGGCGGCCGTGAACCCGACGCTCCGCTATGCCGGTTTCCACCTCAACGCCGTGGACGAACCGGTGTCCGGTCGGTTGCGGTTGGACGACTTCCACGTCGAAGCGGGTGATTCGATCGTGCTGTCGCAAACGCCCTATGCGACCCATGCGGTGCCCGGCTCGGTGATCGAAGCGGAACACTTTGACCGAGGGGGGCCGGGGATCGCCTATCTCGACGACACCCCCGGTAACCAGGCGGCGACCCCCTTCCGACCGGAAGAATGGGTGGATGCCGGTGGCGCCGGCCCGGTGGCGGTGGAGCGAACGGTAGCGGGGGAGTGGCTCGAATACACCATCGACGTGACCCACGACGCCACCTTTGATCTGTCCCTGCGCTACCTCCATCCCGGCACGGTACCCGGCCGGGTGCGCTATGAGATCGGCACGGCCCAGGGGACGCTGGATCTGCCGGGTACCGGTGGTACTTGGAGCGAAGCGGAGGCGTCCGGCCTGGCGCTCAGCGGCGGTGACGCTCAAGTCTTGCGTCTCACCTTCGACGACGGCTGCTGTCGCTTCGATTCGCTGACCCTGGTGGAGGTTGTCGAGCCGCCGCAGTTCCCGTATCCCGCGGGTTCCGGGCCGCACTCTCTGCCCGGACGTCTACAGGTCGAAGACTTCGATCTGGTGGAGGTTCCCGAAGGCGGTGAGGGATGGACCTTCCACGACACGACGCCGGGTAACTCCTTCGGCGACTATCGCTCCGATGGGCCGGACCTCAACACCCTCGGCATACCCGGCACGGACGAATATCTGCAGACGGTGCTGTCGTCCACCCGTCCGGGAGAGTGGTTGGAGTACACCGTGGACATCGCCGAAGGCGGCTCCTACGACCTGATCGTCCACTACAGCACCACGACTTCCGGAGTTCCTGGAACGCTGTCGTTCCAGATCGAGGACGCCGGAGTCGATGCCGCCATCCTCTTGCCTTCAACGTCTCCGGCGCCCGGGACCGCCGGCTCTTGGGAGGTGGTGGTGAAGCCCGAGGTGGTGCTGCCGGCCGGTGAGCAGGTGGTGCGCCTCTACCTCGACGACGCCTCCTACAACTTGAACTGGGTGGAGGTCTGGCCGCACGTCGAGGAGGCGCCGGTAGCGCAGCCGGAGGTTCTGGTACCGATTTCCTTCGATCCGGTGAACGCCGCCTACGACATCCCGGCCGGCGACCTGCTGGCCAACGACACGCCCGCCGGCCGGGTGGAGTTGAGCTCCGTGGAGCTGTGGGGGCAGTACGGCAACGCCCGGATCACCGACACCGGCGACGTCCGTTTCCACGTCAACAACCCGGCCTTCTGGAGCGGGCGGCTGGGAAGTTTCGAGTACACGATCCGGCATCGCGACAACCCGCATCTCACCGCCTCGGCGACCGCCAGCCTGGTTCCTGAGGGTCCTCTCGCGGACGACGACTACATCGTCATCGGAACCGATCGGGTGGAGGACATCTCCTTCGCCGAGGTGCTTGGCGACGACCTGCCGACCGGGCTGACCGCCGTCCGTCGTGCCGTGCCCGGCTCCGGCCCCTTCCACGGAACCCTCACCGGCACCGCCCAGGGCTGGCGGTACACCCACACCCGCCCCGGTCCGTTTCCGGAGGAGGGCGACCGCTTCAGCTACGAGATCGAACTCGCCGGCAATCCCCAGGCGACGGCCAGGGCGACGGTTCATTTGTTCGAGAACAATCCCGTGCAAGCTCGCGACGATTTCGGCCCGGTGCCGTGGGGTGGCACCTACCCGGTGGAGTTCGCCTGGCTATTGAGCAACGACGACGCTCCGGGACCCTTGACGGTGGAGGACCGTCTGCCGTCCGACTACGACCCAAGCTTCGGTTCGCTGAGTTTCCAGGCCGGTCCGCTGTGGGGATTCGAACCGGCTCCGCCCTTCTGGGATCAGCCCGGCGCCAGTTTCGAGTTCACCTATGCGGCGGTGCTCGACCAGGAACTGACGGACAGCGCCGCGGTGCGGCTGGTGCCTTCGCCGACGGCCCAGGACGACGTCGTCAAGGTGCCCTTCGACCCGGACCGCGAGGTGTTGCGGATTCCCAACGCGTACCTGCTCCCCAACGATGGTCCGCCGGGCCGAATCCAGGTTGTGGCGTCGGACGAAGCCGCGACCCGTACCGCAGCCCGGGACGACGGGGTGATCGAGTTCTTCCCGAACGCCGACTTCTGGACCTCTCGTCGGGCGACCCTGCACTACGAGATCTACCTCGACACCTCGCCGGAGCGGCTGGACCGCGGTGAGGTGACGTTGATCGCCACCAACGGTGTCGAGGCGCGGCCGGACCTGTATCGGGTGCCGCCGGGCGTTGTCGACCACTTCTTCATTCCGTCGGGCCATCTCTCTGGGCAAATCGGCCATGTTCTAGCAAACGACGAGCCGCCGGGCCTAGTGCGGGCGGTGGGAGGCGCCCCGCAGTTCGTCGAAACCGATTGCGGTCGGGTGCTGCCCTGGTATGCCGGCGACGGCTCCTTCGGCGGCTGGCAATACCAGCCCGAAGAGGCCTTCTATACCGGCTGCGCTCCGGATTCCTTCGCCTACACGGCCGAGCTGGATCCGATGCCCGGCCAGCAAGCGGACGGCACCTCGGCGTCGGGGACGATCTGGCTGTTCGCCGGACCGGTTCCGCCGATCCTCGCCGCGCCGGACGAGATTCCGACCTATGAGGACTTGCCGGTCGCGATTCCCTTCGGCGATCTTCTGGCCAACGACAGCGGCGAGGCATTGATCGTCGCGCTCCAACCGGGCGGTCCCGAGCACGGCCACGTGGAGCTCCAACCGGCGAGCGTCGTGTATCAGCCGCAACCCGGATTCGTCGGCACCGATCGGTTCTCCTACGTGGTGCGCGACCGCTTTGGGCGGGTATCGGATCCGGCAACGGTGACGATTACCGTGGACGCCAGCCCGGTCGCCGCGGGTCCCGATGTCTTCCTGGTGCCGGAGGGTGCGCTGAGCTTCGACCTTCCCTCTGCCGCGTTGCTGGACGACGACCGGCCGGTCGGTGAGTTGTTCCTCGACGGCTGGAGCGATCCGCAGTGGGGAAGGATCAATCCTCGCGGCAGCGGCCTCAGTATCCGCTACGTCCCGGATCCGGCGTTCTGGACCGCCGGTGTGGACACTTTCGACTACACCGCCGCCTGGCACGAGCACCCGACGCTCACCGCGTCGGCGGAGGTGACGCTGGAGGCCGAGGCCGCCTGCGTCGAGATTCTCTCGGACGACTTCGAATCGACCCTGGCCGGTTGGACCCAGGTGGTCGCCAGCGGTGGACAGGTGACGACCTCTCCCGCCGCGGCCCTCGCCGGCTCCGCGGGACTGGAAGTGGCCCTCCAGCCGGGGGCTCAAGGAGTGTTTCTCCATGACGCCTCGCCGGAAAGGGAGACCCACTTCCAGAGCCGGTTCTTGTTCGACCCCTCCGCCTTGACGATGAAACGGGGAGCCGAGCATCCGGTGCTCACCGGCGGCCAAGGCGGCTATGGAGTGGTGGTGAGCCTGGCCTTGCGCAAAAGCACGGAGGGTTATGAGCTGGTGCTGGCTGTGCGTAGCGACGCCGGCGTCTGGGAGGCCCGGTCGGCCCCGATCTTCGATCAGCGCCAGAGGATCCATCTCGAGTGGTGGGCGGGCAGCGGGCCGGGCGCCTCGGACGGCGGCGCTCGCCTGTGGATCGACCACCGCCAGGCCTTGGTTTTGGCGCAGGTCGACAACGATCTCCGCTGGATCGACGGCGTCAATCTGGGAGCGGTCTACGGCATCGAACCGGATGTCGCGGGCTCGCTCTATTTCGATGACTTCCGTTCCTGTCGCGGGGCTCGCAGCCGTTCTTTCGTCCAGGTGGACGACTTCGACTCGGCCACCCTGGACGCCTGGGCACCGGCGGTTTCAGGAGGAGGTCAGGTGGCGGCCAGTTCGGTGGCCGCTGTCGAGGGAAGCCACGGCCTGGCGGTCGCGATCACGCCCGGTCCCGGCATCCACGCCTCGACAATGACACCCCTGGGGTCGACACCGACCTGCTGGGCGGAGGCTTTGCTACCGACGACGGAGTCTCGGGCAGCTACTCGATCGATGACTACCGCTCGTGGCGCGCGGCGCCGTAGGGCGATGAAAGCGAGAACATACTGATGCGAAAGATCTTTCGGATGATGACGCTTCTCTTCCTCGTCCTCCCCGGGGCGGCGGGTGCTCAGGGGCCGGTGGACGACTTCCCGAGCCATCGCCGAGGACTCCCCGAGAACACGCCCTTCGCGGTCGGTGACATCGACCGCGTCAACGCCCAGAGCGGCAATCTGGTGTTGACCCTTCCCCTCGGTCAGCAGTTTCCCACCGGCGGCGGCAGGTCCTACGGCTTGCAATTGCTCTACAACTCCAACGCCTGGGATTGGGATCCTGAGTTCTGTCGCACGAGCGAGGGCGATGTGGATCTGCACATTGCGTATCCGGCGCGGCAGTCCAACGCCGGCATCGGCTGGTCGGTGTCCCTCGGGCGGCTGTTCGAGCCCAATCAGGCTCCCTTCAACCGGTTTGGGAACCGCTGGATCTATGCCGGCCCGGACGGTGGTCGGCAAGGCTTCTACGACAGCCTGCATCCCGACCTCGGGCAGCCGCAGATCTCCTTCACCAACGACGGCTCCTACATCCGCATGCGCAGTTCCGGTGCCTGCCACACCGCCCCCACGGGACCCTATGCCGCCGACTGTGAGATCGAACTCGACTTTCCGGACGGGGTGACCCAGCGATTCGTCAACCAAGGCACCCCGGCCGAGCCCGACTGGCGACCGGTCCAGTTCCGAGATCCCTTCGGTGAGTTTCTGACCGTCGACTACTCGGCCGCGAACCATCGCTGGGTCCTCAACGACACGCGGCACCATCGGACCCAGGAGGTTCTTTTCGACCCCCTTGCGCCCCCCGGGTCGCGCATTCGAGAGGTCAAGTTGAGCTGGATCGACGGAACGGTTTCCTATTCTTTCGAGTACGCCGAGTCTGTATCGGTCCCAAGGCACCGCTACGCCGAAATGCGGCAGCGGCTCAACTGCGCTGCTCTCACCAGCGAAGATCCACCGCTGTCGGTGGATGTGGACTTGTTGACTGCCGTCCACCAGCCGGACGGATCGCGCTTGGTCATGACCTACCACACCGGTGACGACGGCGCCGGTCCCCGCAAGTCCGGGGCGATCGAGTCGCTCCGGCTGCCCACCGGCGCCACCTATACCTGGGAGTACGGCCGCTACGAATTCCTATTCTCCAAGCCGGTGGGAGACCCGCAGTATCCACTCGATGACTACGCTCCGAACTTCAACTTCGGAGTCCGGCGCAAGGCGGTCACCGGACGGTTGGGCCAAAGTCTCGGCGAGTGGACCTATCAGCCGAGCTGGTCGGAGTGGGAGGCGCCAATGGACCGAGAGCCCGGAGACCACACGGATCTCGATTTCCAGCCTTGTCACTACCAGACCACCATTACCGATCCGGTGGGCAACCGGACCGTCCACTACTTCATGGCCGCCGAAGACGGTCAGTATTACAAGCGCGGCCTGCCCTACACCCAATGCGATCCTCACGCCCAGGGCGAATTCCAAGCGGATCCCCCTTATTTGTCCACGGAAACCTATGCCCCCGGCGCCGCTACGCCGACGCGCAGCGTCTGGCTCGATTACGACAGCGATCGCCAGGGCAGCGGCTCGGAGTTCGAGCGCGACCACCGGGTGCGCTGGCGGCGCACCGTCTACCACGACGACGGCGAACACTTCGTCGAATCCAGGTATAGCGACTACGACGGTCTGGGGCACTTCCGCCGGGAGGTCCGCGATAGTGACTTTCCGATAGGGGAGAGCCGAAAGACGATCGTCACTCAGTACAACCCCGATCGCGGCACCCTCGGTGGCAGCCCAGCTTTCACCCTGCCCGCCCCGGGGGATCCGTGGATTCTCGACACCTACAGCGAGCGCAATGTGACCGCGGGGGGCTCGAGGGAGCGATCGCTGTTTTGCTTCGATCCGGCGACCGGCTTCCTCGCCGGCCGGCGGATCCTCAAGGCAGCGGCTGAGGGCGCCGGCGACCTGCTGGTGAGGTGGGTCCCGGACGCGCACGGAAACCGAATCAGGGAAGTGCACTACGGCGGCGACGACCAGGGCCTAAACACGGGCTGTGGCGCGGCGGCGGCTCCGGCGCACGGTCCGTACGTCGTAGCCCATGACTACGACTACGGATCCCTGGCTCGCAGCCGCTACCTGTCCTGCGACCCGGCCGCCACCGGTTGCAGCGCGCAAACGGTGCTCCTCATCGAGGATCACACGGTGGATCCGTCGACCGGCAAGGTGGTCAAGAGTCGCGATGCCGCCGGTCACGAGACGGAGTTCGTCTACGATCGGATGAACCGGTTGATCCACGAGAAGCCGCAGGCGAACGGTTGGGCCTGGACCGTTCACACCTACGACCTCGCAGATCTCGAATACCGGGTGCGCACCTGTGTGCACGGCTCGACGAACTGTACCGGCGCCGCCACCCTCACCCGCAGCATCCTCGCCTACGACGAGTTGGGCCGGCCGGTCGAAGAACGCCGGCGCCTACCCGCGGGGTTCGCCGTGCGCCGTTTCGCGCACGATCCGGCGGGTCAGTTGCTATCGACCTCCGAGTGGGGCAGCGACGGGCCTTCGGGATTCGTCACGCGCTTCGAGGACTACGACTCCTTGGGCCGGCCGGCGCGGGTCGTCCGGCCGGACGACTCGGTCATCCGGTTCACTTACTTCGGCGATCGCCGGGTGGATCAGACCGTGGACGTTCACACGGCCAGTGGTTCGCAGGAATCCCACCGGCAGGAAATACGCGACGGCCTGGGCCGCCTGGTCCTGGTGCGCGAACCGGCCGGGGAGGGCGGCGCACCGGTGACGACGACCTACGCGTACGACCGTGGCGACCGCTTGACCCGGGTTTGCATCGACGACGCCGACGACGACCCGGGCAATCCCTGCACCGGCCAGGAGCGTTCTTTCACTTACGATCGGCGCGGCTTCATCAGCTCGGAGACCCATCCGGAACTCGGCACCGGGTCACCGGGGACCCTGCGCTACCCGGCCTACGATCCGCTGGGCAACGTGCTGGCCGTCGATCCGCCGGGCTCCCCCTGGAATCTCGAGTACCGCTACGACCGGGCCGGGAGGTTGACCCAGGTCGAGCAGGTCGAAGGAGCGTCGAGATCCCTCTGGAAGGAGTACTTCTACGCCCGCGGCAATGGCGCATGTGCCGGCCTCTGCGCCGGCAAACTACACCAGACCAAGCGCCACAATCGCATCGCCCAAGCCGCCGATCCGGGGCTGGTCGACGACGTGGTGGTGACCGAGACGTTGCACTACGGTCAGGCCGGCGGCCGACTGTCGAAGTACTCGGTGCGTGCGAGCGACGGTCCGACTTTCGAAGCCGAGGTGGTCGGATACGACCCACTCGGCAACGTCACCGCGCTGCGCTATCCCACCTGCGACCGGCCACCGTGCGAGGACGTGGTCGCCGCGCCCACGGTGGCCTTCGGTTTCAACCGCGGCTTCCTGACGGCGATTCCCGGCTTTGCGGACGAGATTCGCTACCACCCGACCGGACTCCTCGCTTCGCTCACCCACGCCAACGGTGTCACCGACCATCACGAGCTGAGCGCCACGGCTTGGTCGCCGCTCCACCGCATCCGAACCTCGGGAGTTTCCGGCGGCGATTGGACCTACGGGCCGTTCCACTACGACGGTGCCGGCAACATTCATCGCATCGACACCTCGAACGGCGTCGAGCGCTACAGCTACGACCTGGCCGGCCGGCTCACCGAAAGCCGGGTCGCCACCAGCACCGGCACCCGCGATCAGGACTTTCGCTATGACGCCTACGGCAATTTGCGCGCCATCACGACCGATGGCTCCGTCCGGTCCATCGGCGTTGACGGGCGCAACCGGCTCACCGTCGCCGAGGGTGCCGTCTTCGATCCGCGTGGCAATCTCACCGCCCTCGACATCGGTGGCCTAGCCTATGCCTACCGCTACGATCCCTTCGACCAGCTCTCCCGCCTGACCCTCGCCGGCGGCGGTGCCGATCGGTCCTATCTCTACACCGTCGACGATGAGCGGGTGGCCGTCCTCGACCTGGAGAGCGGTGCCCAGACTTGGACTCCCCGCGGCCCGGGCAACCAAGTGCTGAGCCGCTTCCGTCAGTCCGCCGGAGGCTGGAGCCGGCTCAAGAACTACATTCACGCCGGCGATCGCCAAGTGGCCGCCGAACAGGCCGGCGGTGAGACTCGCCACTTCCACCTGGACCATCTCGGCACCACCCGCCTGATCACCGACGAGGCCGGGGCACGGGTGACCCTCAACACCTACTACCCCTTCGGCGGCTACACCGAAATACCCGCAGCCGGCGCAGAGGAGCTTCAATTCACCGGCCATGAGCGCGACGCCAACGGGCCCGTCGAGGGGGATCTCGACTACATGCACGCGCGCTACTACAGCCCGCTATTCGGGCGCTTCCTGAGCGTGGACCCGGTGGCCGGCAGCCCCCTGGCGCCTCAGTCTTGGAACCGCTTTGCCTACGCTCGGAACAATCCGGTGCGTCTGGTCGATCCCGATGGACGGGAGGTGGCGGTAGCCGCGATCTCCGCGGACTTGGGGCTTCCTTTGCCCCTGCAGTGGGTTGCCCGCAAAGCCGATGAACGGTTCGATCCCACCCGAACGAACGGTGCCAGCGAGGACCACGGTTACGTGGACCCCAAGGCGCTCGAACTCGATCTTTCCGTCGAGCTTGGAGTCGCGGCCGACCACGAAGGTGACGTAGGCCTGATCTTCCGGCTTGGAGCCTCCCAATCCCAATCTGTCGGCTTGGGCATCGGCGAGGTCACCGCGAAGGGCGGAATCCAGTTCGACGTGACGGTGGATTCCATGGCGGGCGAAAGCGTATCGGTGCGCGCGGATCTCCCAGGGCTCGGCGCTGACGTCACGCTTCCCAACGACAAAGGAGAAGGAGCGGGCGCTTCGGCAGTCCTCCAACTACGCCCGGGAGTGGGCACCGCGGCGGCGGAACAAACGACCTTTGTCCTGAACGCCGGAAAGGGCGCCAGATTTGCGCTGCCGCAGCTGCAGCTGGCGTATTTGGGCGCAAGGGCAGCCCGGAAACTCAAGAGGTTCATTGAAAAGAGGCTCGATGGCGCGCCACCGATAGCCCTTTCCGATGAGTGAGTGTTCGCGCAGAAAAATCTTCGACATCGACAAGTGGAGGCAGAATGAACGATCCAACTTCTCGCAGAACCGCCCCGATCCTCCTGGTTGTTCTCATCCTTTTGCTGCCGGCCGTCGCCACGGCGCAGCCGCAACTCGGGCGCGATGGTCGCTGGATGACCCTCGACGGCGAGTACCGCTACGTCGTCGGTTGGGACTCACAGCAGTTCGCCGCCGATCCGAGCATCGATCTCGGGGCGAAGCTCGGCCAGCTTCGCGCCTACGATGTCAACAAGCTGAGGATCTGGCTCTACAACTACTACGACGACCGCCTCCTGTATCCGTGGAGGGTCGTCGGCGGCAAGATGGATCTCGAACAGTGGGACCCTGCCTTCTGGTCGCGCATGAGAGCGCTGGTCGAGGCGGCGCAACCGGACATCCTCGTCGAGGTCACCCTCTTCGCTCCCACCCACCTGGGCCGGGCCAACCACTGGGTGGGACTGCCCGGTTGGGGTCCGAATGCCTGGAACGAGACGCAGAATCTCAACGGCGTCTTCGAGCCGAACTCTCGGGGGACGCTGATTCCGGAGTTCTTCCATTTGGATCACGTCGGGACTTCCCATTCCGGCAAGTCCCTGCGCGACTATCAGCGGGAGCTGGTGACCAAGGCAATCGACGAGCTCGGCGGCTACTCCAACGTCTTCTTCGAGATCTGCAATGAATTCCCCCTGCTCAGGAGCCGGGGCGCGGACGCGAACGGGGCGATGGAGATCGCCTGGCAAAGAAACTGGATCGATCGGGTCGACGCCCAGACCTCGAATCTGGTGACCGTTCACGCGCAGCAGGCTTCGGGAGCCAACACCACCGGCGCCGTTCACTATGCCTCCTACCCGGGAGTGGATGCGCTCAACTTCCACTTCTACAACTACAGCCCGAACCGAATCTCGGACCTGCTGCGAGGTGCCGACCCGAACTCTTCTCCGGTGAATCTCCAGGGTTCGGACAAACTGCTGTGGCTCAATGAGGGGGGGCGCTATTTCAACGACGATGGTTCGCTCAATAGCGCCCTGCTCGATCAGGAGACCCGCGCCGCCTGGGCGATGCTGACTGCCGGGGGGTACTACTCCTTCTATGAGGACGTGCCTCAGCACATCGGCAGCAACGCCTGGCGGGCGGCGGCGGAACGCGCGCGGGCCCTGAGGAGAATTGCCGAGAGCTTGCGGTTCTGGGAGATGTCGCCCGTCGATGGGGCGCTCCAAGAATACGACTCGCTGGTGCAAGCGGGACCCACGCCGGGCAACTGGCAAGTGCTGGCCGACCCGGGCTCCCAGTATCTCGTCTACTTCTGGGACGCGGCGGGATCGGCGAGCGGTCCGGCGGTGCAGATCCAACTCCCGGAGGGGAACTACGACTATGTCTGGTATGACGTCAGAAGAGCGGCAACGGTCCTGGCTTCGGGCACCGTCACCGGTGGTGGAGTGTCGACCGTGCCTCGGCCGCCGAATTCGGCCTGGCGGCCCCAAGCCGGAGTGGCGCTGACCCTCGTGCGCCATGGGGCCGAGGGCTTCCTCGCAGGTTCCTCATCGTGCACGACCCTCAGTGGTTGGGCCCGCGACTCGGATACGGCGGCGCCGGTTCAGGTCGATATCTACCGTGGCCGCCTGGGCGCCGGAGGGGTGTTGGCCGCCAGTGTCCTCGCCGACAAGCTCCGGCCGGACGTCGGAGCCCACGGCTTCAGCCTGCCGACACCCTCGGCATTCTTCACCGGCCAGCCCGAGGTGGTCTGGGCCTACGCCCGCGATCTCAACTCCAACGGCACGCCGACCGGAGCTCTGTCAGCGCTACAGGGCTCCCCCAAGGCACTCACCTGTGTCTCTGCGCCGCCGGCGCCGACCGCGGTCGGCGCCAGCGACGGCACCTTCACGGATCGGGTTCGGGTGACCTGGAACGCTTCGCCGGGAGCCATCGACTACGAGATTTGGCGCCATACGGGTAGCGATGTTCGTGGGGCGAAACGCATTGGATTTGGCCATATCGGGACAGTCTTTGGCGACTTCAGCGCCAGTCCGGGACAGGTCTATCACTACTGGGTCCGTGCTCGGAACGAAACCGGCATCAGCGGCTTCAGCCTGCCGGACCGCGGGTCTCGCGGGATCGCCACCACCACCATGAATCTGCCGGCGGTGGACGACTCCTTCGTTGACCGTGCCGACCGGTATCGGAATTTCGGCGCCGCGGGTAGTTTCTACATCCGCGGCGGGCAGAGTGGCCGTACCCGTCATTCGTTCCTCAAGTTTGTCGTGCCGGCGAGCGTCGGTGAGGTGCTCGACGCTCGCCTTCGGCTGCGATCCCTGGGGCCAGCGATTCCGGGAGCCGCGCTCTACCGGGTGCGCAATACGCAGTGGAGCGAAGGATCGGTCAACTGGGACAACTGGGATCGCAATGGCCTGGTTCTGACGGAGGTGGACACCCTGCAGAATCTCTCGTTCGCCGCGGACTTCGACGTCACCTCGGCGGTTCCCGGCAACGGCTCGGTGACCTTCGGTATCGCTTCCTTTACCGCCGACAGCGAGGGAGTCGAATTCTGGAGCCGCGAGGCGCCGGCCTCGGCTTCGCGTCCGGTATTGACGGTCACCACCGGCAGCGGTCAGGCCCGGACCTTTCAACCGATCGCCGACTCCTGGACCTCACAGGCTGCCCCGAACGCCAATTTCGGTGCCGAACCTGTTCTCGGTATCCGCGCCGGGGGCAGCGATCAGGGCAAATTCGCCTTCCTGGAATTCCGCCCCGCCGGCCTGACGGGCTCCGTCACCTCGGCGACCCTGCGAATGCGAGTCAAGACCTTCGTGCCGGAGGCGCGCCTCTACCGGGTGGACGGAACCCAGTGGACCGAGGCGGGCGTGACCTGGGAAAACTGGGATCAGAACGCATTGGGGCTTCAATTCCTGGGGGCGACGGGAGCCCTCGCCGGTGGTCAATGGCATGAAATCGACGTGACCGGCGCCGAGATCGAGGGCGGTGATGTGCTGACCTTCGGTCTGACCACCTCCACCGATCAGCACGCCCTCGGCTTCTCGAGCGACGAATCTTCGATCTACGCGCCGTCCTTGATCCTCACCTTTGAACCGCGATGAGTCCTGATGGCTAGGAGGTGACCCATTCTGCTGACCGGAAGGCGCATTCCGGGGTAGGGCCGCCCACTTCAGCGTGGGCGGCCCTACCCCGGGAGGGTTCGAAAATGGCGATGCCTGATTGGAGTCCTAGGATCTTCACCCTGGCCGCCGTCGCGGCGCTGGTAGATTCCCTTGCGCAGGCCACCATCCGGTGGGTGGTTCGAAGGTGGAGGTGACGCCCGATGGTCGGGTTGCCATCAAAACCGACGAGGCCGCAGCGCTGGCCGGTGCGGTGATCGAAGGAACGTTGGTCGGTATCGGGGGCATGCTGCGTTGCGGTGATTCGCTTCAGCACCATTGCGGCGGGCTCGGTGGTGGTGAAGGTCTCCGGCAACGGTGAAGTCGAAATCGTCGACAGCGTCATCGAAGCCGGTGTAGCCGCCCTTCACCTGACGGGCAACGCCGCGGTGCGCGCGACGGAGAGCACCTTCGTCGGAGACAGACATCGCAGCGGCAACGCGACTTTTGTAGACCTTGGCGGCAACGTGTTCGAGAGGTCCGCTAACTAGGATTCCGTTAGGCCACCGGGGGAGGGTCGCCGGATTTCGCGAAAGAGCCAGGCCCTCGCCTTCCGCCATTCGCGGTTGATGGTGGCCGAGGAGACGCCGAGTAGCTGAGCGGACTCGTCGGCGGTGAGGCCGCCGAAGAAGCGTAGTTCGACGATCGAGGCCTTGCGTGGGTCGATCCGCGCAAGGCTGGTCAGAGCGTCATCGACGGCGATCACATCCGGTGCGGAGGGCATGCCGAGCACCTGGGCTTCGGCGAGGGTCACCCGCATCGCCTGCCCACCCCTTTTCAGTCGGCCGCGTTGGCGCGCATGGTCCACCAGGATTCTACGCATCACGTGGGCCGCCAGCCCGACGAAGTGAGAGCGGCTGCGCCACACGATTCCGCCCTGCTCGACGAGTTGGATATAGGCCTCGTGAACGATCGCCGTCGCCTGCAGCGTGTGATCGGACCGCTCCCGCCGAAAGACGGACCGCGCAAGGCGGCGAAGCTCCTGGTAGATCTGCGGAAAGGCCTCCTGTGCCGCCTGCCGGTCACCGCCGCTCCACTGTCGAAGCAACTCGGTCAGATCGGAATCGGTTTCCATCTCAACGCGCCCCCGTGGGCCGGCGCCGGCGAGAAGAAAGGGGAACCGCCAAGCGCGGCAGCACCCACAGGGCCACCGCTGCCGCCACCAGGGTGCCGAGGACGACGGCGCTGCCGAAGCGCTGGGTGGGCGGGAAGCTCGACGCGAGGAAGATGGTGAAGCCGGTAGCGACCACCAGAGCCGCGCCGAGGATCGCCGGGCCGGTGCCTCGGAGGGCTTCGATCCAGGGCGCATCGGACATGGCGGAGCGCCGCGCCGCCGCGGCCAGGTGAATCAGCGAGTCCACCCCCAGGCCGAGGGCGACGGTGGGGGCCGTCGAGGAGATGATGTCGAAGGGCAACCCCAGCCAACCGAAGGCGCCGACCACCGCCAGCGGCACGAGGGGCAGGCTGGCGGCCATCGCGAGGGTGGTGCGCAGGTTGCGAGACACCGCCCAGGCGATGACTGAGAAGAGTCCGAACAGCACCAACAGGGAGCGCAGAAGGCTCGACCGCACCAGCGTCGAGAGCTGTGCCTGTAGGTCGTAGAGGCCGCCGACCAGGATCGGCTCGAGCTCTGCCCCGCGCACCCTCTCGGTGAGCCGATCGATCACCGCCCGTCGCTCCTCTTCGCGCTCGCTCTCTCGCATGCGGAGAAAGAACAGGCCACGCTCCCGCTCCGCCGTCAGAAAGGAGAGAGCGACGCGCTCGTAGGAATCGGTCGACAACAGGTCCAGCAAGGCCTTCGGCGGCAGCAGGGCGGCGAAGGGCGAGGTGAGGCGCGCTTCGGCCAGGAGGGGCGCTGCTGACAAGACCGATCCGACCGCCGGATCCTTTTCCAACGCTTGCTGGGCGGCGATCAGTCGCGCCATGGCGAGGTCCGTGTCGAGGCGGGGATCTTCGCTGCCCTCCGGCAGCGTGACGACGATCGAAAGAGGACTCGACCCGCCGTCCCGGTCGATCGCTTCGAGACCGTCTCGCAGCGGAGATCCCTGCTGGAAGTAGGAGAGCAGCGGGGGATCCGTCGCCAGCCGCGGCACGCCCAGACCCAGCCCAAGACACAGGACGATCACCGCGGCGGCGGCGAGCCACGACCGCGGGCGGATCCTTCGGCGTGCGAAATTTCCTTCGGGCGCTTGTCTCGGTGGCGCGGCGGCCGCCAGGAAGGGCGGAAAGATCAGGTAGGCCGCCGCGATCGCCAGGGTCGCTCCCACCGCGCCGGCGAGGCCCAGCTCCTGGAGCGGCTTGGCGGAAGCGGTGAGCAAGCTCAAGAACCCCAGCAGGGTGGTGATCATGCACCAGAAGGAAGCGCCGAAGACGGAGCGACGCGCCTCGGCCGCGGCCTCCTGCGGCGAGCGCCCCTGGTTCGCCAGGGTTGCCCAGCGGGCATTGAGGAAGATGCTGTGCGACAGGGTCAGCACGAAGACCAGGGTCACCAGGTTGGCGGTCAGGAGGCCGATGGGTACCGCCGCTGCGCGCAGGATGAGCAGGGTTCCGGCACAGGCGGCGGTGCAGGCGGTGAGGGTGCCGGCGAGGCGCCGCAAGGAACGGAAGAGCCATCCGAGGAGGGCCGCGAAGAGCAGCAGCGCGGCGCTGCTGAACACCGCCAGATCGCGCAGCAGCGCCCGCCGGACCTGCTCGACGACATAGGGCACGCCGGAGATCTCGGCCTCCATTCCCTCACTGCGAAAACCCCTTACCGCCTCTTCGATGCGGGTCACGAGAGCGCTGCCGGGGGAGTCGAGGGAGACCACCAGCAGGCTGGCACCGGGGCCACCGGGGGTGAGGAGTCGGCTCCAGAACGGGCTGTCGGCCACCGCCTCGGGTGCCCGCGGCCCGCGGCTGAGGCTGCGCACGCCGGTGACTCCGGCGAGCCCCGCCAGTTCTTCGCTCAGCGCCTCGATACGTTCCAGGTGTTCGGCGTTCTCGACGGAGCCGACGGTGCGGATGAGGACCTGATCGCCGGCCGGAAAAAGTTCGGCGATGCGCCCGGCGGTGGCGAGTTGAGGATCGTCCGTGGCGAAGAAGAAATCGCCTTCAACGCGCGGCTTGAGATCGACGAAAAACAGGGTGAAGGCGAGGAGCGCCGCTGTTCCCAGGACCAGCCAGAGGGTGGTGCGTTGGGCCGGCACAGGACGTCCAGAGGGACTAGGCACGGGGAAGGCTCCGAACATGGGCGGATTGTACCGGTCTCCGTAGACCGCCGCCGGTGTTGCGCCCTATTGAGTCCAGGCGGCGATCACGCTACTTCGGGTAGACCGTGTTGCGCGGTGGTCGCGGAACGCCTATCCGGAGGAATGCCATGAAAAAGCTCGCCCTGACCGTTGTGGCCTTTTGCGCTGTAGCGCTTCTAGCCCTGGTCCTGCTGCCCTTGAACCAGACCGAAGCGGACGCCCGGGAACCCAGCTATACGCCCGCCGGGCCACACGAATCGACTCCCTGGCAGCCAGCCGGAATCCGCTGCGAGGTGGAGTGCGAAGACGGCACCGATGGCGGACTTCTCTTCTGCGCCGAGCCGACCTTCGAGGACTGTTGCAAGGTGGCGGAGAGGATCTGCAACGACGAGGGAGGGCTGGCGAGCGGCGAGTGCGAGCAGGGTTCGAATTCCCACACCTGCTGAGCGGGCGAACACCCCCGGGGTCGATCTGCGCGGCTGCGGAACGGGCACGCAGAACCCTTTCGGCAGTTAGCTCCGAGTCCGAACGGCTGGGCGCCGCCGAACGAGACGGCGGCGGAGCCGCCGAGGATGGGGTGAGCCTGAAAGTCTCTTCAGGCGAGGGGGCGCCTAGCCCCCTCAAGGAAACAACTAGCAGAGTCGCTGAAAAAATTGGGCGAAGCCCATTTCAGCACTCTGCTAGTCCTCGAGCACGAAGGACACCTTCATGAACACCCGGTAGCCGGTGATCTGGCCGTCCCGAATCTCGACCTTCTGTTCGTTGATCCAGGCACCGCTGACGTTCTTCAGGGTTTTGGAAGCGCGGGCGATGCCTTGCTCGATGGCGTCCTGGAAGCTGACGGTGGAGGTGGCGGAAATCTCACTGACTTTGGCAACGCTCATAGGAATCTCCTCGTATTTTTCGTTGAAATCGTGAATGGAGCATGGGTGGGCGCGAGCAAGGCCTGACGGCGGCCCCGCGATGCCCCTGCGAGAGCAGTCTAAATCATTGAAATGAAAAGCGCAACGCGTGCCGACGCGTGAGCCTAGGAGAGCAACTCGGTGAGATCGAAGGTCTCGTCGAGGCTCGGCGTGATGGTGCGGGCGGAGGTCTCCTCGCGCATCTTACGGGCCAGGGCCGCGGCCGGTCCCGGGTCCCCGTGGACCAGGAAAACCAACGCCGGTGGGTGCTCACCGCCGTCGGCCCACTTCAGCAGGCCGTCGCGGTCGGCGTGGCCGGACATGCCGTGGAGCGACAGCACCGGACAGCGCACCGGTACCTGCGATCCGTGGATGCGCACCGCCCGGTGCCCTTCCACTAGCGCCCGGGCTCGGGTGCCGTGGGCCTGATAGCCCACCAGGGTGATGAGGTTTTTGGGATCCCCGGCCAGGCGCTTGACGTGGTGCAGCACGCGACCGCCGGTGAGCATGCCGCTGGCGGAGACGATGATGCGCGGCCCGTCCAGGCGGTTCAGGTCCTTGGATTCGTCGGTGCTGCGGTGGAAGTGAACGTCCTCCGGGAACAGGCGGAGGCGACCGTCTTCGAACACGTCGGCGTCCACGTTGTCGGCGTTGAGATGGCTGCTGTAGATGGAGGTTGCCTTGATCGCCATCGGGCTGTCGATGTGGATGGGAACTTCCGGCAGCCGCCCGGCCTTCATCAAGCGGCGCAGCACCAGGGTGATCTGCTGCGAGCGACCGACGGCGAAGGCCGGAATGAGGATCGTGCCGCCGCCGGCGAGGGTCTCCCGGAAGGGGGTTTCGATCTGTTTGAGGATCGAGGTGCTGGTGTGCAGGCGGTCGCCGTAGGTGGACTCCATGATCAGCACGTCGCACGGCGGACAGGGCTCCGGATCGACGTGCAGCGGAGCGTCGTAGCGGCCCACGTCGCCGCTGTAGACGATGCGGACTTCATCCTTGCCCTGGGCTCGCTCGCCGCGCGGCACCCGGATCTCGATAAAGGCGGACCCGAGAATGTGGCCTGCGTTCAAGAAGCGGGCCCGCAGCGGGCCGAGCTCCAGCCACTCGTCGAAGTCGAGGCGCTGGCGCAGGTCGAGAGCCGCCTGGGCGTCTTCCCGGGTGTAGAGGGGGAGCGCCGGCTTGTGCTTGCTGTAGCCCTTGCGGTTGGCGTGGCGGGCGTCCTCTTCCTGGATCTTGGCCGAGTCCATCAGCATCAACTCGGCCAGCTCGTAGGCCGCCGGCGTGCAGTAGACCGGTGCCGAAAGGCCGAGCTTGACCAACCGCGGCAGATAGCCCACGTGGTCGATGTGGGTGTGGGAGAGCAGCAGATGGTCGACCGAGGCCGGGTCGAAGGAGGGCTCGGCCCAGTTGCGCAGGCGTAGCTGCTTCCGGCCTTGGAACAAACCGGCATCGAGCAAAACCCGCGTATCGCCTACCTGGAGGAGGTGCTTCGAGCCGGTCACGGTGCCGGCGGCGCCGTGGAAGGTTAGGCGCAGGGCGTCGGAACTCACCGCATCAACCCTCGAAGGCCGCCAGGGCCTCGGCTTCGCTGGGGTAGGTGTCGAGGAGCGGCAGGATGTCCGACAACTCCAGCACCCGCCAGACCCGTCCGGATCCTCCCACCACTTTCACCTTGACCCCACGCTGGGTCGCCTGGCGATGGCTCGCCACCAGTTGACCGACGCCGGCGCTGTCGAGGCGCGGCACGTCGCTCAGGTCGAGCAGTACCTTGCGGCAGCCGGACTCGGTGAGTTCCTGAAGGGTGTCGCGGAGCACTGCGTCCCCGTTGCCGGCGACCAGGGGTCCGTCGAAGGAGACCTGGGTTACGTCTCCGGTTACTTGCACTTTCGCCTCGGTCGTCATCGCGTCGTTGTCCTCGTGGGCGACCTGCCGAGACGCCCGTTTGTGGTTTGAAATTGCCGGGTTGAAGCCACGAAAAGTCTAGCATGCGCCGATCTTTGGCCGCGGCCCCGAGGGCGTGCTACGGTCATGGCCGATCACCACTCAAGCCGGAGGATTTGCCATGGTCACCGCCCGTCGATTTCGACTCTTCGCCGCCTTCCTCGTCGCTGGACTCGCGGCCTTCGGATCCTTTGCCCAGCCGGTGGATGAAGCCCTGCTGGATTCCCTCGAATGGCGCGAGATCGGTCCCTACCGGGGGGGCCGTTCCGCCGCCGTCGCGGGCATTCCCCAGCAGCGCGACGTCTACTACTTCGGCGCCACCGGCGGCGGCGTGTGGAAGACGGAAAACGGCGGCACCGACTGGCGGAATATCTCCGACGGTTTCTTCGGCGGCTCGATCGGCGCGGTTTCCGTTTCGCAGTGGGACCCCAATGTGATCTATGTCGGTGGGGGGGAGAAAACGGTGCGCGGCAACGTCTCTCACGGCGACGGCGTGTGGAAGTCCGTCGATGCCGGCAAGACCTGGGAGAACATTGGCCTGACGGACTCTCGGCACATTCCGCGCATCCGCATTCATCCGAAGAATCCCGATCGGGTGTACGTCGCCGCCCTCGGCCACCTCTACGGCCCGAACGACGAGCGCGGCGTCTACCGCAGCGACGACGGCGGCGAGACTTGGCAGCGGGTGCTCTATGTCTCTGAGCACGCCGGCGCGGTCGATCTGGTGATGGATCCCACCAACCCGCGGGTGCTCTATGCCTCCTTCTGGCGGGTGCTGCGCACCCCCTGGAGTCTGGAGAGCGGCGGAGAAGGGTCCGGCCTGTGGAAGACCGTCGACGGGGGCGAGAACTGGACGGAGCTGACCGGCAACGAGGGGCTGCCGGCAGGCACCTGGGGTATCTCCGGCATCGCCGTTTCGGCGAGTGATCCGGAGAATCTCTACGCCATCGTCGAGGCGGAGCAGGGCGGCGTCTTTCGCAGTGGGGACGGCGGCGAAACCTGGCAGAAAACCAACGATGAACGGAGCCTGCGCCAGCGGGCCTGGTACTACACCCGCATCTACGCCGATCCAGCGGACACCGAGAGCGTCTACGTGGTCAACGTGCGCTTCCACCACTCGAAGGACGGCGGCAAGACCTTCTCACAGATCCCCACCCCGCACGGCGACAATCACGATCTGTGGATCGATCCCGGTGACCCGCGGCGCATGATCGAGGCCAATGACGGCGGCGCCAACGTCTCCTATGACGGCGGCGAAACCTGGTCCACCCAGGCCAATCAGCCGACGGCGCAGATGTATCGGGTGTCGACGGACAACGCCTTCCCCTACCGCCTGCTCGGCGGTCAGCAGGACAACTCGGCGGTGCGAATCCGCTCCCGTTCGGCCCGCCGGGGCGCCATCGGCACACGCGACTGGGAGCCCACCGCCGGCGGCGAAAGCGGCCACATCGTCGCCAAGCCGGACGACCCGGACATCGTCTACGGCGGCTCCTACGGCGGTTTTCTCACCCGCCTCGATCACCGCACGGGCGAAGTGCGGGCGGTCAATATCTGGCCGGACAATCCCATGGGCTGGGGGGCGGCGGATCTCAAGGAACGCTTCCAGTGGAACTTCCCGCTGTTCTTCTCGCCGCACAACCCGAACCGCCTCTACGCCGCCAGTCAGCGGCTCTTCGTGACCGAGGACGAGGGCCAGAGCTGGCAACCGCTGAGCGGCGATCTCACCCGTGACGACAAGTCCAAGATGGGTCCCTCCGGCGGGCCGATCACCAAGGACAACACCAGCGTCGAGTACTACGGAACGATCTTCGCGGCCCTGGAGTCGCCGCACCAGGCGGGCGTCTTCTGGACCGGCTCCGACGACGGGCTGATCCACCTGTCGCGGGACGGCGGCGAAACCTGGACCGACGTCACGCCGCCGGGGCTGCCGGAGTGGACCCAGATCAACGGCATCGATCCGCACCCCACCGAGCCCGGCGGCCTCTATGTGGCGGCCACTCGCTACAAGCTGGACGACTTCCGGCCCTACCTCTACCGCACCCTCGACTGGGGCACGACCTGGACGAAGATCACCGGTGGCATCCCCGAGGACCAGTTCACTCGCGCTCTGCGGGCCGACCCGGACCGCCCGGGACTGCTCTATGCCGGTACCGAGCGGGGCGTCTGGGTGTCCTTCGACGACGGCGGCTCCTGGCAGTCGCTGCAGCTCGAACTGCCGGAGGTGCCGATCACCGATCTGGCGGTGAAGGAGGGCGACCTGGTAGCCGCCACCCAGGGACGTGGCTACTGGATCCTCGATGACCTCCACCTGCTGCAACAACTCGAAGCGGGAGCCGCCGCGCCGTCCGAGGCGGCGCGCCTCTACCAGCCCGCGCCTACCCATCGTCTGGCTGGCGGTCGCAGGGACGAACTGCACGTCGCGGGTACGAACCCGCCGGACGGCGCGGTGATCCACTTCTGGCTGACGGACGATCCCAAGGCCGTCGCCGGATCGGATGTCGAAGAGGAAGAAGAAAGCAGCGGCCAGCAGGGCAACGAAGACGAATCCGAAGAAAAAGGGAAAGACACCCAGGAAATCCGCCTCGAGATCCTGGACGATGGCGGTGACCTCATCCGCACCTTCCGGCCGAAGAAGAGCGAAGGCCAAGGCGAGGACGCTGGCTCGAAGGCCGACGTCGACCCTGCCATTGCCGAAGTGCTGGAACTGGAGCAGGGCGCCAACCGCTTCGTGTGGGACCTGCGCTATCCGGGCGCCGAGCGCTTTCCGGGGCTGGTGATCTGGAACGACGTGCTCGACAAAGGTCCCTGGGTGGCGCCGGGTTCCTACCGCGCCCGCCTGACGGTGGGGGAGTGGAGCGACGAAACCGCCTTCGAAGTGCTGGCCGATCCTCGGTCCTCGGCTACCGCCGAGGACCATCGTCTGCGCCGCGACTTCATGCTCTCGGTGCGCGACAAGCTCACCGGGGCCCACCGCGAGGTCCGTCGCCTGCGAGAGGTGCGCGACCAATTGCAGACCCTCCGGGAGCGCGACGGCCTGGACGACGGGGTGACCGCCGCGGCGGAGGAGTTGTCGGACACTCTGGAGGAGATCGAGAAGACCCTCTACCAGACGGAGAACCGCAGCCGCCAGGATCCCTTGAACTTCCCGATCCGTTTGAACGACAAGCTGGCCGGCGTCCTCGCCCTCGTCTCCTACGGCGACCGCCGCCCCACCGCCGCTGCCCTCGCCGTGCGGGATGAGCTGGTGGCGGCGATCGACGAAGAACTCGTTGAGCTCCAGAGCATCTGGGAGTCGGACCTACCGGCCTTCAACGCGCTGCTGCGCGAGAAGGAGGTGGCGGGGGTGTTTCTAGAACTGTAGGACGGCTCGACCCGCGAAGTTCTATCGGCCGGTCCGTCTTCCTTCTCGAACCCCTTCGAGGAGGAACGATGAAGACTCGTGGACCGATGTGCTGGCTGTTTCTGCTGTTCTCCCTATCCTTTCCACTCTGGAGCCTGCCGGAAGATGGTGCCGGTACAGCTGCGGCGCCGGAATGCGACGATTGCGAGCCCAACTGGGAATCCTGGCCCGTGCAACGGGCGGCGGTGTGCTCCGGCAAGGCGGTGCTCCAAGCGGATCCGAGCTTCGAGACCTTCCGCTGGTTTCGAGGCGAGGTCGCCTCAGGGGTCGAGGATGATCCCTATGGCGGCGGTGGGGTACCCGTCCACCGGCCCATCGAGCTGACCGAGTGGCGCAACTGCCCGTCGGCGGAGCTCGGTCCCGGCTCCTGGTACGTGATGATGGAGAAGACGTATCCGAGCGACGACGGTTCGCCAACGGTGCGTCGAGTGCTTCGGCCCTTCGTGGTAGAGCGCAACAAGACCCCCAGCTTCAAACTCGTCGGAGTGCCTGACGACCAGGTCCCCTACGGTTCAGCCTTGGACGTCACCCTGGACGTCGATGGTGTGGACGGCTACAAGGGCTATCGGCTAAAGACGAAGAAGATCGAGAACAACCAGTCCGCTGCGGCCGCCAAGCCAGCCGCGGACCGGCCGTGGACGCCCCACTTCGCCGTGGGCGGAAAGGGCTCAGCCTGCCTGGCATTCGAAGCCTCTCGACGGGCCACCCCGGAACAGGCGCTGCGCGCCGCTAGGAAACGTGCGGAACGTGCCGACAAGACGGCCTGCGAAGTGCGGGACAAGCTGGCGGAGAACGAGCAGCGCCGCGCGGAACTCACGGAGGCGATTCGAAGCAAGCCGAAGATCTCTCCCGTCCGTCGAGAAGAAATGAAGGATCTTTTAGACCGGCTACAGGTTGAGTCGATCGAGCTGAAAGGTGCGCTGCGCCACGCCGAACTCGAGCAGGCCACCGCCGATCTGCGGCTCGACCACGCGGAACGAGAACTCGCGGCCCTTTTGGAGGCGGAGCGAGCGCTGCTGAGCTGGGAGCAAACGGCGCGCATCGCGGCGAGTACCGTGCAACGTGAGGACGCGGAGGCGGAGGTGGCGCGGCTGAAGAAGGAGATCGCTCGCTTGCGTAGGGCGCTCGCCGCAACCGGACCGCCGCCCGCCGGCGGAGGCCGGATCCAGGGCACTCGGCTACGTGACGTGCCTCGCCACGACACCGAGTACACGGTAACGGTGTTCGACGCGAAGGGCTGCGAAGCCACGCAAACGTTCAAGGTCGGCGTTCGCCGGTACCGGGTGGACTTCTTCTTCGGCACCGAGTACTCGACCTACCGGGGCGGTCTTCTGGCCGACAGCGACATGATGATGGACGGCGACGCCGACGACCCGATGATGGCAGAACCGCCGCCTGACCCGATGATGGAAGAGTCCATGGACGATGGAGCTTTCGGCGATCCGGTGGTTTTCGGTGGCGCGCTCTTCGAACACGCGTTCTCGCGCAAGTTTTCCGGCTTCGGTGAGATCCGCTTTGGGGCGATCAACGTCGAGACGCGCAGTGCGCCGGCCAGCTCCGCCGATGTGGAGAACGTGATCCGCGATGCGGAGGCCGCATCCTTCCATTTCGGATTCCGCTGGGCCTTCTTGGAGGAATTCTGCGAAGACGAGAAAGGAGCCCCTCGCCGCGAGAAGGAAGAGGCGAAGTGGTTCCGAAGGTTGATCTGCCGGGCCCAGGCGGGCGAACAAGTTCAGTTCGATTTCGTCGGTCGCTGGGGCTTCTCGATCCTGACCGAGGACGAAGACAGGATTCGAGACGACTTCCTCGACGACTGGACGGTCGGTATCGCCTTCCGCAACGACAATTCCGGCGGCCGTCTGGACGGCAGTTTCTTCCAGATCGGCTATGGCCGTAGCGACAACTTCCGCCGCAATATGGACCGCTTCAAGCTCGACGGCGCCATGGTGCTCGAGCTGCCGGGCACGAAGTGGGACCTCCACCTTGCGGGTGCCTTCGATGCGGACCGAAGCCTGGACGCCGACGACCTGCGCATCACCATTGGCCTGCGGCGCGACATGACGGAACTCTTCCCGATCCTCTTCGGGACCGAGGAGAACGACGACGGCGGGAGTTCTTGATGAACTGGCGCTTCCTGAGCATCGTCGCGGGGCTTTTGCTGTACTCCTCGGCCGCCAGCGGCTACCAGTGTGGAGACGGATCGCGTCACACTGCCGTCTGCCCGGATTCGGTGGATCCGTGTGCCGGCGGCGGTCACCTCGCCGAGGGGCCGATCTACTTTCGGCAAGAGCCGTCCATTTTGACGGCGAACCTCGCTGAAGAGGTGCGACTGTCGGGAGTGCTGGTCGTGGGGGATGTGCCGGAGCTGACGCATTTCTTCGAGGAGGATGGACTCGTCACGACCTGGCTCCGCCGCCGATTGGTACGCACGGTGTGCGGCCGAGTCGTGAGCGTGTTCGATCTCTCATGGTCACTGGAGAGATCGCGCCAACAAGTTGAGGCACGGACGGTTGGAACGGATGGTCCCTGGATCGATTGGGGAAAACTGGCGGTTCCGGGTGGATCGGACCCCTTCGGCGTGCGCCTTCGGTTCGCGGCCAGTGCCCTGATGGAAGCACCCGAGGTACCGGTGGTTCGGGTGAACCACGACCTCCAGTTCACCCGCCACCTGGTCAATCTGCGGATTCCGGACTTCGGGGCGTCCCGCATCGGTACGGACGATCAGAGCCTTCTGCTCCACGAGGTGGCTCGCCGATTCTTCGAGCACTTCAAGGGCAAGTACACGACGCTTGCCGTGTACCCGCACGAGCCTCACCTCGCCCGCTGGGGCGGTTTCTACCAGGCGGTACGCAATAAGGTGCACGGCATCGGCCACACCGATGGGGTGTTCGACTGCTCCTCGGTCTACGGGGAATGCGGTGGGCTCGATGCGATGCATTTCTACCCGGATAGCGAAGGTCTGAGCCAGAAGGCCGTGTCGCACGAGTTGGCGCACCACTATGGTCACTATTTCGACTGGACCACCATCGCCTGCATCGAGCCCTTCTCCGATCCAGGCTGGATCCACGCCCCGCTGTGGCGCGGGCCGGCTACGCTGGTCGCCTTCGATCTCACCGGTGAGCACGAAGTTCGGCCCGGTGATCGCACCGTGCGTCGCAATCGTGCGGCACCGTTCCGGTTCCATCCGCTCACGCTCTACGGGATGGGACTGCTGCCGGAGAACGAGAATCCGGCGGTGGAGCTGGCAGAGGATCAGAGCCAGCTTGCCGATGGTGGCAATCCGGAGGGCCGGGAGCTGGAAGACGCCTGGGTGCGCCGCACCCTGCGGGACATCGTTCGGGTGCATGGTCCGCGCTCCGGCCCGACGATCCCGAGCCCGCTCGGCTGGGCGACGGTGGTGGTGTCCCGCGACCGGCTGCTGGATCCGGACGAACTCAAGTTCTGGACCTACTACGCCCGGCTGCGGGGCAAGGCGGAGGCCACCTCCTGGCTCGGCTATGGCTCGATCGAAGCCGCCACCGGCGGAAACGTGCAGGTCGAAACCGCCATCGAGCCGCTGCAGGGTGCACCCGCGGCGCCCTGGTCCTTCAGTCGGCTCTCTCACCTCGAGTCGGGCGATTGGACGAGAATCGAGCTGGAGCAGCCCCTTCCGCTCGACTGGACCCACGGCGTCGAACCGATCGTTCTCACCGGTCGGGTGACGCGTCCGGTGTCCGGTGGGCGAAGCCTTGTGTTCTCTTTCTATGAGGGCAGCGATCCGAATGCCTTGGTGCTGGAGAAAAGACTGCAAATCGATCGCAATCAGCGGTTCCAAGGTCGGTTTGCCCCGAGCGATTTGCCGCCGGGTCGGTATCTGGTCAACGCATTTCTGTGTGCCGACGGAGCCTGCGAACACTCCGCCGGGCCGAGCTGGACAGTCTTGAGGGTTTCGCCTCAGCCCCCCTGACACTCCGGGCAAAGGTACTGCCGCCGGTCGGCGGCGGCGATCTTCTCCGATCCGTCCGCCGCCGGCCGCCGGGGGCGCGGCCCTGAAACCGCTCGTCGCCGAGGCGCTCGACGAGGGTCTCCGCGGTGGTGCTCTCGTCGAGTGCGTCCGGGCCGAGACGGAAGAGGAAGGGGTGCTTGCGGAGACCGTCGGCGCGCAGCACCTCAATATCCGGAGCGCTGAAAAGCAGCTGGTTGTGGGGGTAGATGACCCGCCCGTTGGCGAAACGGGTGAGGACGGTTATGCCGCGCGGACGGACTCGATTTCGACGCCGGTCAGTTTGCCCTCGAACGATCTGAGTTCGTCGAAGGCGAGTTCGACCTTCGTGGTCAATCTGCCGGCGAAGCGGCGTCCAGCCGATCCGTCGCGCGGCGGATCTCGGGGCCTTCGGGCATTCAGGGCCTCTTCGAGAGAGCGAAGGAGGCGAGGTAGATCTGCGCCGTTCCATCTCGTTCGGAGACGAAGACGAGGCGTGAGCCGTCCGGCGACCACGTGACGCCGAGGTCCGGCGCCGGGTGCTGGGTGAGGGGGGTGAGGCCGCTTCCGTCCGGCCGTACCAGGTAGATGTCGGTATTGCCCTCGCGGTCGGACTCGAAGGCCAGCCAGCGCCCGTCCGGCGACCAGGCTGGATAGTGGCTGCGGACACCGAGTTGGGTGATCCGGCGAAGGTCCGAGCCATCAGGCGCCATGGTGTAGATCTCCGCCGGAGTGCGCCGACGGTCCTCCGCCGGCGGAAAATCTCGCTCCGAAAAGAACGCGATGCGCGAGCCGTCCGGTGACCACTGGGGCGCCGACTCGTAGGACCGGGTGCGGGTCAACTGAGTCGCTTCGTCCTTCGCTGGGTCGTAGACGAAGACCTGGTGAGTGCCGGCACTCTCGGTCCAGGCGTCGTAGGCGATGAAGCGCCCGTCCGGCGATGCCACCGGCCGAAACTCATCGTGCCGGCCCGGGCCGAAGGATTCGACATCGGAGCCGTCCGCCGCGGTCGAGTAGAGCCGCCAGCGCCCGTCCGGATTCTCCTCCGAGGACCGGTTCGAGTAGAAGAAGATCCGTTCGCCGTCCGGAGACCAGGACGGTCCGGCGTCCGTCGCGGCATGGCGGGTGACGCGCCGCGGATTCGAGCCATCCGCATTCATTGTGTAGATTTCGAGGTTCCCGTCGCGATTCGACTCGAAGGCCAGGCGCCGGCCGTCGGGGGACCACGCCGGTTTGTAGTTCGATCCCCCGGAAGTGAGAGGGACGGGAGCCGCCAAGAACCGTGGAGGCTTCGGGGCCGCACTGGTGCAGGCCGCGAGAAGAATCAGGGCGGCGATGGCCTTCGCCGGCTGCCGAGGTTGCAAGAAGACTACTCGCCCCAGGGCACCCAGATGTTCTTCACCTGGATGGCGTGGCGCAGAAATTCTTCGCCAGCGCCTTGCTCGGAGTTCGTCCAATCGCGGCCCGGGTGGCCGACCCAGGTGCGCTTGAGGTTGCCGATGGAAGCGCTCTCCAGGGGCTCCGCTTCGGCCTTGGGGCCGAAGTACCAGAGACCGTCGAGGTCGTCGTGCTTCGCCATCTCCGGCGCCAGGACGGACCGCTCGCCGGTGACGATGTTGACGACGCCAGCCGGCACATCGGAGGTCTCGAACACCTGATAGAGGTCCGTTGCCGCCAGGGGGTGGGCCTCGGACGGGACCGCCACCACGGTGTTGCCCATGGCGAGGGCCGGGGCGACGGTGGATGTGAAGGCCAGAAGGGGATTCTCGTCCGGGCAGACGATCCCTAGGGTGCCCAGGGGTTCGTGCACGGCGAAGGTGAAATTGCGGATCGGCACCGCCTGCACCGTGCCGGCGTATTTGTCCGCCCAGCCGGCCCACAGGAACCAGCGCTCGATGGCGCGCTCGACTTCCTGGGAGGAGGCCTTGGCCGTGGCGCCGGTCATGGCGACGATGCGGCCGGCCAGCTCCGCCTTGCGCGGTTCGAGGTTTTCGGCGACATAGAAGAGGATCTGTGCCCGCAGGTGGGCGCTCGCCTTGGCCCAGCCGGGACCGGCCTTGCGAGCGGCGGCGACGGCGTTGCGGATGTCCTTGCGGTTGCCCTCGCCGATCTCGCCCACCGGTGAGCCGTCAGGACCCACGACGGAGCGGCTGTAGCCGCCGTCCGGGCGCGCCTGCTTGCCGCCGATGTACATCTTGGCGGTGCGGTCGATGCCGATCGCCACGGCGGCCGGCTTGCCCTTCGCCTTCTTGGAAGGTTTCTTGGCCACCTTCTGCGGTTTCTGCTCGGTTGCCAGTTCCCAGGCCGGGCGGATGTACTCCCACAGCCCCTCTTCGCCGCCCTCACGGCCGTAACCGCTCTCGCGGTAGCCGCCGAAGCCGGCGGCGGCGTCGAACTGGTTGGTGCAGTTGATCCACAAGGTACCGGCTTTGATGCGCGCCGCCACCTGCAGGGCGAGGTTGATGTTCTCGGTCCACACGCTGCCGGCCAGGCCGTAGCGAGTGTTGTTGGCCAGGGCGACCGCCTCGTCCGGCGTGCGGAAGGTCATCGACACCAGCACCGGACCGAAAATCTCCTCCTGCGCCACGGTGTCCGCCGGCTCGACGCCGGTCAGCAGCGTGGGGGGGAAAAACCAACCGTCCGTCGGGCAAGTCGCCGCAGGTTGCCAGAGGGTGGCGCCTTCCTCGACCCCGCGGTCGACCAGAGCCTTGATGCGTTCGAGCTGCACCGGCGCCACCACGGCGCCGATGTCGATCGCCTTGTCCAGCGGGTCGCCCAGGCGCAGGGTTTCCATGCGGGTCCTCAGCTTGTCGTGGAAGCGCTCCGCCACGCCCTCCTGCACCAGCAGCCGCGAACCGGCGCAACACACCTCGCCCTGGTTGAACCATATGGCGTCCACCACGCCCTCGACGGCGCCGTCCAGGTCCGCGTCGTCGAACACCACGAAGGGCGATTTGCCGCCGAGTTCCAACGACAGTTTCTTGCCGGTGCCGGCGGTGTCCCGGCGCAGGACGCGGCCGACCTCCGTGGAGCCGGTGAAGGCGATCTTGTCGATGTCCGGATGGGCGACGATCATCTCGCCGACGGCGCCGTCACCGGTGACCAGATTGACCACCCCCGGCGGCAGGCCGGCATCGCGGCACAGCTCGGCGAAGGCGATGGCCGACAGTGAAGTGAATTCCGCCGGCTTCAACACGATGGTGTTGCCCGTTGCCAGGGCCGGCGCGATTTTCCAGGCGAGCATCAGCAGCGGGAAGTTCCAGGGGATGATCTGGCCGGCCACCCCCAGCGGCCGCCAGTTCGGGTGGCGCTGGTCGATGACTTGCGCCCAGCCGGCGTGGTGGTAAAAGTGGCGGGCCGCCAGCGGCACGTCGAGGTCGCGGCTCTCGCGGATCGGCTTGCCGTTGTCGAGGGATTCGAGCACCGCCAGGCGCCGCGAGTGTTTCTGGATCTTGCGGGCGATGGCGTAAAGGTGGCGAGCGCGGCCGTAGCCGCCGATCTTCCACCAGTCCGACTGCGCCGCGCGAGCTGCCGCCACCGCCTCGTCGACCTCCCGTGGGCCGCACTGGGCGATGCGCCCGAGCACCTTTCCGGAGCCCGGTGCGTGGGTCTCGAAGTCGCCGCCGGAGGCCTCCGAGCGCAACTCGCCGGCGATGAAGGGTCCGAAGCGACGGTCGTGCCGCTCCAGCCATTCCTCGGCCGGGGCGGCGGATTCCGGCGCCGGGCCGTACTCCATGGATTCGAAGATTTCGGCGACGCTCATTTCGGCGATCCTCAGGCGATGGGGTGGCGGAAGGACGCCGAGTAGCGCCCGGTGAGATGGTGTTCGAGTTGCCGTTCGAGATCTCCCAGCAGGCTGCTGGCGCCGAAGCGGAAGCGGTCGTTGGTCAGCCAGCCGTCGCCCACCTCGTCTTTCATCATCGCCAGCCACTCCACCGCCTGCTTGGCGGTGGAAATGCCGCCGGCGGGCTTGAAGCCGACGGCGTGGCCGGTGCGCTCGTGGTACTCGCGCAGCGCCCGCACCATCACCAGGCTCACCGGTAGGGTGGCGTTGGCCTTTTCTTTGCCGGTGGAGGTCTTGATGAAATCGGCGCCGGCCATCATCGCCACCAGGCTGGCGCGGGCGACGTTGCGCAGGGTGGCGAGTTCCCCGGTGGCGAGGATCGCCTTCAAATGAGCATCGCCGCAGGCTTCGCGGAAGGCGCGAACCTCGTCGTAGAGGGCCGGCCAGTCACCGTTGAGGACGTGGGCGCGGGTGATGACGATGTCGATCTCCCGGGCACCGGCGGCGACCGAGGCGTGCACCTCCGCCAGTCGCTGCTCGAAGGGCGAGAGGCCGGCCGGGAAGCCGGTGGAGACGGCGCACACCGGGATGCCGGACCCTTCGAGGGCGCGGACGGCGGTTTCGATCATCGAGTGGTACACGCACACCGCCGCCACCTTGAGGTCGAGATCTCCCACCCCCAGGCCTTCGAGGATGTCCCGTCGGATCGGCTGCCGAGCTTTGGCGCACAGCCGCTTGACCCGGCCCGGCGTGTCGTCGCCAGCCAGTGTGGTCAGATCGATGCAGGTGATCGCCCGGAGTTGCCAGGCGGCCTGCCAGTCCTTCTTGACGCTGCGCCGCTTGGGTAAGGTGGCGGCTCGGCGCTCGACGGCGCTGGTGTTGACCCGCACGTCGCGCACCCAGCCGAGATCCAGCTCCATGCCGGGATTGCGCTCCTCTTCGGCCTGTTCCGCTGGGGAGCGCACGGGTGGATCGGAGACTGCGGGGCGAATGTCGCGAACGGTCATGATGGCTCCAGGAAGGAAGCCTATCAGGGATCCATCGTCGCACGGCGAGGGCTTCCTGAGGCCTCGCCGGATCTCGTTTCATTCCGCCGGACGGTTCGTTGGGTGCCCTGGCCTCGGATAGAGATACTTCCTCAGGCCCTCGCGCTCGAAGGGCCTCCATTGGCCCGGTTCCTGGGCCAGCCGATCGGCGATGACGTGCAGTACCAGTGGATTGAAGCCCATACCCAAGTGGCTGCCGACCACCTCGACGCTCTCGCTCCGGTCGCTTTCCTGCTCGACGCAACACTGCCAGGCGGTGACACCGTCGGAGCGCGAGTAGATGGCGGTGGTGGGCACCGGCGGAGTCTGCTGGCGGGCGGCGATCTCCTCGGGGTCCATGTCGTCGATCTTGAAGCCGCTGGTGCGCTCGAAGAGCCGCCAAGACCAGTTGGCTTTGGGGTTGCCGGTGAACGGGCTGCCGAGGGTGATCACCTGTCGTACCGAGTCCGGGTGCTGTCGCGCCAGCTCGCGGGCATAGATGCCGCCGAGGCTCCAGCCGATCAAGCTCACCCGGCGATCCGTGCGGCGGCGCACTTCTGCCAGCCGCGCCGCCATGCGCCGTTCGAGGCCTGGCCGCAGCCCGAGGTTGCGGCCGAGGCGCCAGCGAAAGGGACGATAGCCGAGATGGCGCAGGTAGGCGCGCAGCGGCTCCGTCGACAGATCGCTCGCCAGGTAGCCGGGGAGAACCAGTACGCCGTGTCCGTCGCCGCGCGGCGCCTTGTTCAGCACCGGCATGGCCATCACCGAGGCGGCCGCCTCGTAGATCGCTCGCGGCTCCAGGAACAACCACAGAGGCGAGGGGGGCTTGAGGTGGTTTTTTGATCGAGGGGTCGCGCTCATGAATCTTCCGGAGTAGCGGTGGGCGAATCGGAGGAGAGGCTGGCGGCCGCCTCCTCCAGGTCTTCGAAGGACTGTCGCAGGTAGAGGGCGAATCGGTCGACGTCTGGCAGAGTGCGGCGGCAGGCGGTGATCCCGATCCCCAGACTGCCGTCATAGCTGAACACGGCGAGCAGGACTCCGAGGCCATCGAACAAGGGCGCGGTGCCGAAGTGGGTGAGCATGCGCGAGCCCCCCAGATACAGGGGAACTTGGGGTCCCGGCACGTTGGTGATCACCAGATTGAAGGGCGGACGGTGAAACCGCGCGGCTCCCATCCCGGTGTACAGGCGGGCAGCCAGGGCGGCGACGGAAAAGGGCACGAACTGGGTGTAGTCCGTCAGGGTGTCGGCGCCGATGGCGCGATGGTAGGCCTTGCTGGAGACCGAGTCCCGGTGAATCGAACGCAAACGCTCCAGGGAATCCGGCTCGTGGGTGGCGAGGGGAACGAGCATCGCCGAGACCCGATTGCCGAGGGCTTCGTTCTCGTCGCGACCGCGCACCGAAATGGGAGCCATCGCCACCAACGGGTCCGTGGGCAAGTCGTCGTACTCCGCAAGATAGCGGCGGAGGGCGCCGGAGCAGATCCCGAGAACCAGGTCGTTGATCGTCACCCCGTCCGGAGCGATGCCCGAAAGGTGGCGCCGGAGGGCTCGCAGCCGATCGAGCGGCAGGCTGACCGCATCCCAGACCCGCTGCCCGCTGATCGGCCCGTTGAGGCGGGTGCGTGGCGCCGTGAAGGGCGAAGGCGGCAGTTCCACTCGTCCCAGAGCCCACAACGCTCCGGATCCGGCAAGACCTTTCAGGGTGCGGCCGACGGTCTTGGCCAGGGCGAGTGGTTTGCCGGCCGCCCGGCGACCGGCGGAGAACAGCAAATCGAGGTCCGTCGGCGTGTCGTCCGGCTTCCAGGCGGCGATCGGCGTGTCGTCGCTGGCCTTGGGCGTCAGGTCGAAGAGCGCTCCCAGTACCTCGGCCCCGGACACACCGTCGACCGCCGCGTGGTGCATCTTGGTGATCAGGGCGACGGCGCCCGGTGGCACCCCCGGCAGCTCGCCGAGGCCCTCGACGAAGAGGATCTCCCACAGCGGATGTTCGCGCGCGAGCGGCCGAGCGATCTCGTGCGCCATCAGCGAGGTGAGTTGCGCCCAGCCAGCAGGCTCTGCGAGGGTGGTGTGGTGCAGATGATGGTCGAGGGAAAAGTCTTCGTCGTCAACCCAGGAGGGGCTTGCCAGGCCGGTGGGGTCCTTCGCCAGCCGTTGCCGGAGGATGGGAACCCGGGGCAGTCGTTGGGCGATGCGCCGGCGGAATCTCTCGAAGGTGAAGGCCCCTCGAGGAGTGGTGCCTTCCATCAGCGCCAGGGCGCCGATGTGCATCGGAGAGCGCGAATTCTCCAGGTAGAGGAAGGCGGCGTCGAGGCCGAGCAAAGAGGTCACGAAGAGTGACGTTAGCATGTCCGATTTGCTAACCTCAGAGCTCTTTTTAGCGTTTTCAATCCTCCGGAGTTCCAGCGATGTCATCGACCCGTGGTGGTAGTCATCTATTCCGAGGCGTGTCCCTGGCACCGCCGGATCCGATCCTCAGCCTGAGCGAGGATTTTCGGCAGGATCCGCGCTCCCACAAGCTCAATCTTGGGGTGGGGGTGTACGCCAACGCCGAAGGGGCGACGCCGGTCCTGGAAGCGGTCAAGGCGGCGGAGCGGCGTCTGGTCGAGGAGGAGGGGAGCAAGAGCTACTTGCCGATCCCCGGCGATCCGGCCTACGGCCGCCGGGTGCGGGATCTCGTGCTCGGCGCCGACCACCCGGCGATTGCCGAGGAGCGTTCCTTCACGGTGCACACTCCGGGTGGCACCGGCGCCCTGCGGGTGTTCTTCGAGACGGTTCAGAACATCCGTCCGGGGGCCGAGGTGTGGTACTCGAACCCGACCTGGGTCAACCACCAGCCGCTACTCGAAGCCGTGGGTTTGAACAGCCGGGCCTACCCTTATTTCGATGCGACGGCGCAAGATCTCGCCTTCGACGCGATGGTCGATGCGCTGGGGGAGGTGTCGGAAGGAGATCTGGTGTTGTTCCACGGCTGCTGCCACAATCCCAGCGGCGTCGACCTTCAGCCGGAGCACTGGCCGATCCTCGGCGAGCTCCTCGCCCGGCGTGGTGCCCTGCCGGTTTTCGACTTCGCCTACCAGGGGTTCGGTGAAGGTCTGGAAGAAGATCGCGCGGGCATTCTCGAAGTTCTCTCGCGGGTGCCCGAGGCGGCTGTCTGCAGTAGCTTTTCGAAGAACCTAGGACTCTACCGGGAAAGGGTCGGCGCCTTGACCGTGGTGACCGCCAAGGTCGCTGAGCGGGAGCCGATGTTCAGCCAGGTGAAGCGAGCCATTCGCTCCCTCTACTCCAGTCCACCGTCCCACGGCGGGGCGGTGGTCGCCCGGGTGCTCACCGATCCTGCGATCCGTGGCGGTTGGTTGGAGGAGCTGTCGGCGATGCGATACCGCATCGAGGAGATTCGGCGTCTCTTGGCCTCCGCCCTGGATCAGCACCAGCTCCGCCTGCACCCCGAGGGCAACGACTTCATCATACGGCAGCGCGGTATGTTTTCCTTTACTGGATTGAGCCGCGCCGAAGTCGTACGCCTGCGGGAGGAGCAAGCCGTCTACATGGTGAACTCCGGTCGCATCAACGTCGCCGCGCTGAACCCTGATTCGGTGAAGCGGTTGGTAGAAGCGATTGCGGCGGTGCGCGGGGTGGGTTCTATTCACATTGACCCGTAAAGTAGTGGTATCGACCCCGTTCTGGTGGACAGTTTGATCTAGCCGCGCGGGTGGCCTTGTGGATCGGTCAGCAATCTCTTTCGGGTTCGACCCTACAGTGGCTCGCCGGCGCGAATATGGCCGATGCATCGGGCCTGTGGCAGGGCACAGGGCTACCCGCGGGACCGGTCGAGGTCCTAGCCGTAGCACCGCAAGCCGACTTCGGAACCGCTAGTCGATCCCTGAGCACGACCATTCCATATCCCTGGTCTTCGACTCTTGTATTGCGGGCTCACCTCTAGCCGGGGTGGCGACTCAGTGGGCCGGACTCGCCTAGCCCATGGTGAATCAAGATTAGACTGAGTCCAGGATCTGACCCTACGTCAAGCCGGTGGCTCCATCGGAACCACCCTTCCGAAGGACATGGCGAACCGCCTTCATCTCGCAGTGGGCGATCGGGGGCTCCTGTGGTAGAGCAGTCTGGAGTCAGGAGGCTGTCGATGAACGGCGGCGCTCCGCCATAGGAGAACCAGACCATGACCCAGCAGCAAGGCCCCCGCCGACCGGGCTTCTCGACCGTGACGCCCTACCTGATCGTCGATAACGCCCCGGCCTTGGCCCGCTTCGTCGCGGAGCTTTTCGGCGCCGAAGAGTTGGATCGCACCCTCGACGATGACGGCCGCCTTCGGCACGCCTCCTTCCGTCTCGGCGACTCGATGATCGAAATGAGCAGCGCTCGCGCCGAATGGAAGGCACGGCCGGGTTCCCTGCACGTCTACTGGGAAGACGTGGACGGCTGTTTCCGGCGGGCACTGGAACTCGGCGCCGAATCGCTCCACGAGCCGATGACCATGGACTACGGAGAGTACGGAGCTGCCTTAGAGGATCCCTTCGGTAATCACTGGTATCTGGCGCGCTATCTCGGCGACTGATCGTCGTGGCCTGGTGGCTTGAAGAGTTCATGGCCTGCCGCCGCCTGATCGCTCGGGACGAGCCGGGCGGCGGCAGGATTCGTTCTATACCTGTTCGATCACTTCACATTCGGCGCGACAGATGGCTTCGCAGATATCGATGCAGTGCCCCGCGTCGTCGGCGGGGTTATCGTACTCGGGATCTCCACCATCGCCGGCGCAATCCACGATGCAGCGCACCTTGTCGACGGACTGATTCTTTTCGAGGTCGAGCGGAATGACCTTGGCCGTTCCCTTGGTGTCGCCCTCGGCCTCCTCGGCGACCAGGACCGGCGCCATGGTAATGGCCACGAACAGCGCGATGAGGATTGCGAACATTGAACGAGACTTGAGCATTACCTTCTCCTTTTCAAAGAGTGATGATTGGATTTCCGGGAATGAAAATAATTTAACCGAAAGTGTTTAAATGATCAAATTTGATATATGTGAATATTGCGCTCAGGAGTGAGGACGTATTCGATGCGCCCGCCTGGCGCCGCTGGTGAGAGCGCAGTCCTTATCGGGCGGGGACGAGCGGGTCGCCGATCTCACGAAGGTGGTCGTCGCGCCTTCTGCGGCCTGCCGCGAAACGTTTTTCCTCCCCTCGGACACCCTGGGCAGATCGCCCTATTCCGGCACTAATTTCGAAGGGAGGACTTGGAAAAATGGCAGTGAGCGAATCAAGCGTCAAGTTGTGGGGTCAGTACCGCACCGCGATGGTGGACACCCTGTCCCAGGGCGCCGATTGGAACAGCGTTCAGCTCGTGACCGCGCCTCTTCCCGCCACCTGGAACGAGAAATACTGGAAGAAGCGCACCGACGGCAAGAAAGAGCGCAAGGCGGTGGCCCGCTGGGTGCTCAATACCCAGGGCAACGTGATCCCGTCCTGGAGCGCAAACTACAAAGAGAGCGGCCAGACGGTCACCGGCTCCTACGAGCTGATCTTTACGAATATCGATATCCCCCCGGCCGATCCGGCGAATCAGCAGAAGGCCAACGAAGCCGCCGAAGAGCTCGGCGAGGCGCTGGAGAATCTGAATATGCTGGAGGGCAATCTCTTCGAAGAGTGGGATGCCTTCAATACCAAGCAGGAAGGCCTGCCTCCGAACCGGCAACTGTCTTTCCGGCAGTGGTACACCAAGTTCCAGGCGCCCAAGATCTCGGCCGCCCAGGGCAGAGTGGATAGCGCTCAGCAGACCTACGTCAGCTACTTGAACACCAGCACCCAGGGTTGGCAGACCTTCGCCCAGATGCAACAGCGCTTCAACGATCCGCAGTTTCAGGTGGTCGGGATGACTCCGCCCCCCAACTCGTCGGAGGTGGATCAGCGGACGTTCGATACCGCCGCCGATCTCCAAAAGTTCATCGATGATTTCAAGGCCGGTCAGCGGCAGTCCCAGGAGATCATCATCACCAGCAAGACGGAGGTCTCTCACGAGTCGACCTTCAATGTCGGCGCCAAGGCCGGATGGACCAACGGGTTCGTCGCGGTGAGCGGCGGCGGCGAGTACGAAGAGGTGAACATCGACAACACCTCCGACGAGTTCAAGATGGTGTCGCGGTTGAGCTCCTGGCAGCAGTTCCCGATCCGGCCCGGCGGTTGGTACATGGGATCCCAGGTCGCGGCCTTGGAAAACGGACCGTGGCAGCCCGGTGGCATCATCGGCAACGGCACCAAGAAGCCTTGGGGTCAAGGCGGCATCTTTCCGCTGATGATCTCGTCCCTGGTGGTGGTGATGCAGCCGGAGGTAGAGATCAACCTCGGCCATTCGGCCTACAACGAAGTGAGGAAGAAGTGGGGCGCCACCGCGGGAGTCCGCATCGGCCCCTTCACCTTCGGTGGCAAGGCCGGCGGCAGCTCGAAGGACGTGACCTTCAACGAGGATACGTTCTCGATCTCCGCCAAGGACACCACCGGAGTGCCCAAGATCTTCGCCGTGCTCAACAACGTCTTGCCGATTTCCTGAGGCAGGGCCAGCGGGTATGGTTGCGGGGAGCTTCGGCTCCCCGCTTTCTCGTTTGAACCGTTCGCCCGCCTGCGAGGCCGCCATCAACGCCACCCACCTCTGGACCCGCCATCTGCGAACCGCCCTCGAGGTCGGCGGCGTTCCCCGCAGCGGCTATTGCCCGCAGGCGGTGACCGTTCCGCTGGTGGCGAACTGGAACGATTCGAAGTTCGGGCCCTTCTACGGGGAGGCCTTTGCGGACGATGTTCCGAAGTGGGGAGAGACTTACCTGCGCGGCGTGCCGTCCGTCGAAGCGAGCTACCAGCTCTTCCTCACCAACATCGATGTGCCGGTCTCTCCCGAGACCGCCGAGCGGCAGAGGGACGTTGCCTGGTCGCTTGTCGAGGCTCCGCGGACGGGTGACGTTTCCGCTTTCGGCGGTGGCGCGAAGGCGCCTTCGCCGGCCGGCGTCGTCGCCGCTCGGGTACAGGGCCGGAGGGTGCTCGAAGGAGTGCGGGCGGAGATCGAGGAACGGTTGTCGCGGCAGAGCAAGGGCCGCCTGGCACAGCCGGAGGAGGACCGCTGGGCGCTCTATGTCCAGGCACTGAACGCTTTTCTCGATCCGCACCATTTCTCGCAGATTCGGACCCC
Organism: Acidobacteriota bacterium; assembly: GCA_039030395.1. NCBI lineage: Bacteria > Pseudomonadati > Acidobacteriota > Acidobacteriota bacterium. The sequence continues at coordinate 27,475 of JBCCEF010000013.1, read as the reverse complement.
CAGCGGCGGCCACGAGACCATCGGCGACTACCGTATCGACCGCTGCAAAGCGCGCTGGCGCGATCCAGCGCAGGGTCTGCGCGCCGCATCAGCACCGATTGCGGCGGTGGCCGGGCCGGTGATGGTGGGGGAGTGGTCCGCCGCCGATCTGTCCCTGGGCACGGCGAGTTCCCGCGAACTGGTCAGACTGCGCCCACACGAAGGAAAGCCGGGTGCCCAGCGTGGTTTCAGGGAACTCGCAGGAACGACCGGGAACTTCGCCACCAAGGTCGATGCGTTGGAGGTGCGCTGGTCATGCATCAGGCGCCTCGGATGGTTCCTCCCGGCGGTCGTGCCGCCCTTTGAAAACGGTCCGTGGCTGCCCGATGGACCCCTGGGAAGCGGGCAGGTCTCGCTGTGGGGGCCGAAGGGGATCCTCCGGCTCCTGCCGCTGTTCCTGGGAACCTGCCGGCGTCCTCGGGTGTTGATCACTCCGGAGAGGAAGGCGGACTTCACGCCCCTCGCGGACACCATGGCCCGTCACGGGGTGTCCGTCGGGCCTTTTTCCTACTCGGCGCAAGCCGTCGCACCGGACTCGCAGGGCCATCGAATCGCCCTCGCCGAATCCGAGAAACAGTTCGTGGTGACGGTGGTGAGTTCGGAGATGCCGTTTACCGGCGACTGAGGGAACAAGCTCGGATGCCTGCGACCCTGCGCCGCTTCGTCGTCACTCCCTCACCTGCATCCGAAGATCATCGATCCGCCGGTTGACTTCGCCCAGGGACAGCTTTGCAAAACGCGGCGGAAGGAACCGGGTGTCGGTGCATTCCTTGACCGCCAGCAGGTCCATCAACTGGAGGCGCTCGACGTGGGCGGAAGGGCGCACGTCTTTCAGCACCTCGCGGATCACTTCCGGCAGGGCTTTGCGGTCTTCGTCCTCCGGTTGGGTCTCGTAGAGGCGAAGCGCCCGCACCAGAATGCCCTCCATCTCGTTGCCGCCGATCTGTTCATTGTCCGGCGGGTCCGGCAAGTCGTCCGGGTCGATGCCCAGGCCGACCTTGCGGGCCATGGCGCGGAACAGGTCGCGGCGACTTTCGGGAGTGCCCGGCGGGAACAGCGGGATGTGGACATCCAACCGTCCCTGGCGCTTCAAATCGACCTCCACCAGATCCGGCCGGCTGGTGGCGAACACCCAGATGATCTTGCCGCGGTTCTCGGTCTTCGACATCTCCCGGGCGAGCATGCCGTAAACCCGGCCGGAGAGGCCGGAATCGCCATCGCCGCCGCCCCGTTTGCCGGTGGCCTGGTCCGCCTCGTCGACGAATACGATCACCTGGCCGAGGGCGCGCAGGATGCCGAACACCCGCTCCAGGTTGGCTTCCGTCGCGCCGACCCACTTCTCCCGAAAGTTCTTGATCTCGACCACCGGCACGCCCACCTCGCCGGCCCAACAGTGGACCAGAAAGGTCTTGCCGGTGCCGATCCGTCCGCACAGCAGGTAGCCCATGGGAATGGCCCGTAGGCGGCCGCGCTTCAGGAGCTCGGCGTCCTGTCGCAGCCAGGCCTTGGCCTCCTCGTGACCCGCCACGTCATCGAGGGTGCGGTCCGATTCGAGGAAGGTGATGCGGCCAAAGGCTTCCTTCTCGATCAGTTCTTTCTTGACGTCCGTCAAGTATTCCTGGGTGATGCGGTCGGATTCGGCGCCGTTCCCGCTCGCCAGGGCGCGGCGCAGCAGAGCCCGCACATTCACCCGCGACAGGCCGACCAGGCGGCCGGCCAGCGCCTCGCGGCTGACGTCGCTGGCCTGGTCGAAGTCCACGCCGTCGGTCTCGGTGAGGACGAAGGTGCGGATCTCGTCCGCCGTCGGCAGCTCGATAGAGAGCTTGGCGGCGTAGGGGTTCTCGGCCAAGCTGCGGTGGATCTGGGCGAGGTTCTCGGTGATCAGGACGGTGGCGACTAGGCCCTCCGTCAGGGCCGGGTCGCTGGCCCAATCGAGGAGCCGGATGAGGATCTGGCTGCGCTCCCCGGAGAGGTGCAGCGGATCACCCTGAGGCGCCACGAAGTGGGCGTAGTCGATCACCACCGCCACCCGCAGCGGCGCCGGAACCCGCCGACCCTCCTCGTCGATCTCCGTCAGCCGTTGGCTGCCGCGCAGGAAACGGTCGAGAACCTCCAGCGCCTGGCGCGCGTCCCGCGGGAGCTGATTGGCGAGGTCGAGGGTTTCGACTTTGCCTTCGCCGGTGTCCGGCAGGGCCGCCCAGGAGGTGCCCCGGAAGGAGTCGTACATCTTCAAGAACTGATGGAAGTGGTCGCCGCCCTTGCGCACTCGGATACCGCGGCCGCGGTCGTAGTGGATCACCACATCGAAGGGCTCGAACATCACCTCGGTCAAAAAGCGACGCAGCGAGACGAAGCGTCCGCCGGTGCCTGCCGGCGGCGTCGGTACCAGGTCGTGGACGTTGCCGTAGAGCAAGAACTGGCTGGCCGAGCCGGAGCGGTACAGGTGCCCCATACGATCGGCCCATTCGGGCATGGCGTCGTTCACGTCTCTTCCTCGAGGATGGTCGGTAGGGCGGGCAACTCGAAGTCCTCGTCCTGGCCGGCGGGGCCGAGGAGGTCGCGATTCTCATCCATCCAGCGGTGGGTCTCGGTCATCGTGGCGGTCACCGAATCGAGGCGGGTGGAGAGGGCGCCGGGGCCGCCGGAGACGGCCGATTCTTCGCGGATCAGCTCCACCTGCTGTTCGATGCGGGCCAGCTCCGAGTCGATCACCCGAAGACTCTTGTCCGCCCGTTCGAGGTTCTCGAGGCGTCGCTGCTGGATCTCCAGGGTACCTTCGAGGGAGCGCCGGAGCGCCGGATCGGCTTCGTCGCCGATTTTCGCCAGGCGCTCTTGGAGGTCCGCGATCTCGAGGGCCAGGATGTCGCGGTCGAGATCCTTCAAGTTCTGGACGATGGACTCGCGCGACGCCAGCAGGCGCAGGAAGATTCCCAGTAGCTGGTTGAGGTTGCGCGCCTTCATGTCGGCGAGATTGCCGCCCAGATCGTCGCGACCGATGCCCTCGGTGATGCCGAGAATTCGCCGGCATTCCTGGAGCAAACGGCGGTAGCGCTCGCGGCCCGCGGGAGACAGGCGGACGATGGACTTCTGGACCTTGTGATCGAACCTTTGCTGGGCGGCCTGGAGGGCCTCGCCCTGCACAACCTTCTGGAAGCGTTCGCTCGCAGCGGTGGCGGTGACCAGGCCGAGTTCAACGGCGGCGCCCAGCAGCCAGAACCCCGGATTCGCGATACCCAGTACGCCGAAGACGCCGACCAGCATCAAGTTCAAGGGCACCGCGCCGAGGAGCGGCACGTTCACTTTGCGAAAGAAGGCGGCTTTCAGGTAGTCCCCGAAACCGAGTGACTTGTCGGGCATCAGAAATCGCTCCCGCGCACTCTGCGGGCGCCGGCCTCCAACTGGCTGAAGGCCGCCGCCACCTGCCGGACGGCGTTCTGGAACACAGGAGTCTCCTGCTCCGTGAGGGGGTCGGCGTCGCGTCGCGGCGGCAGGATCTCCTCGAAGGCCGCGCCGATGGTGCCCGGCGCCCGGGTGAGAATCCACAGGCGATCCCCCAAGTACACCGCTTCGGAGATCGAATGGGTGACCAGGAAGACGGTGGCTTCCACGTCGTGCCACAGCTCGGTGATCAGACGCTGCATCTCGTGGCGGGTGGGCTCGTCGAGTGCAGAGAAGGGCTCATCCATCAGCAGAATGCGCGGCTGGAGCACCAGCGAGCGGGCGATGGCAACCCTCTGTTGCTGACCTCCGGAAAGCTGGTGCGGGTACTTGTGCTCGTGGCCGGCCAGGCCGACTCGCGAGATCAGGTCCATCGCTCGGTCGTCCATTTCCGAGCGGCTCGAGGACAACTCCTCGCGGTTGACCTCCAGCCCGAAGGTGACGTTCCTCAAAACCGTGCGGTGGGGAAAGGAGCTGTACTTCTGGAAGATCATGCCGCGGTCGCGCCCCGGCCCGGTGACCCGGCGACCGCGCACCCGCACCTCGCCTCGGGTTGGCGGATAGACATCCGGAAAGCCCTGGATCAGATTGAGCACCGTCGACTTGCCGGAGCCGGACGGGCCGATCAGCGAGATGAACTCGCCCTTGCCGGGGGTGTCCTCGACCCGGAAAGTCACATCCTTGATCGCCGTGTAGGCCTTGGGGGTGCCGGCGGCGAAGGTCTTCTCGACGCCGCTGAACTCGACGATCGGCGGCGGCCCGGCCGGCGGTACGTCCACCGGCGATGAGGCCGTCGGCTGCTCCGTAGGAACGGTGGCTTCGCCCGTCGGCGTCGGTTCGGCGGCTTCACCACGCCTCCAAAGGGCCATCTGGCGCCACCAGCTCATCGGTGGCCCTCCCGGTAGGGGAAAAGCTTCTGCCCGATGAAGGCCCAGATGCGATCCGTCAAGAAGGCGACGGCGACGATGATCAGGAGCACCAAATAGATGTGCTCCCGCGGTCCCTGGCGCTGGGAGACAATGATGATGCCGCCGACACCGCGGCCGATATCGACCATCTCCGCCAGGATGATGTAGCTCCAGCCAATGCCGAATCCGAGGCGGAGCGCCTGGTAGATGTCCTGCCAGGCGACCCCCAAAAGGACCTTTGAGACCACCTGCATCTTGCGGGCTCCGAGGGTATAAGCGGTCTTCAGAAAGACGTCGTCGACTTTGTCCACCGCCTGCACGATCAAGGGCAGCAGGTAGATGCCGAAGGCCAGCGCCAGGAAGATGATCTTCTGCGACTCGCCGGTGCCGAACAGGCTCAGGGTCAAGGGAACCAGAGCCGGAATCGGCAGGTAGGCGCCGAGCACCGACAGCGGGTTAAAGGTGGCCTTGACTTTGGTGAAAGCACCCATCGCCAGGCCGAGAGGGAAGACCACCGCCACGGCCACGGCGAAGCCCGCCACCACCCGCCCGAAGGAGACGAACAGATTGCGGGTGAGAGCGCGCTCGAACCACAGCGAGGGAATCGAGCGCAGCACTTCGAGGGGGCTGGGCAGGATGACCGGCGAGATCATGCGCGATTCCGCCGTTGCGCCGGCGGTGATCAACCACCAAATTCCCAGCGTGGCCAGAATGGGCAGAGTGCCGAGGAGCCACACCAACCACCGGGGAAGGGTTTCCCGGATCTTCAGCCAACCGCCACCGTTCCGGGGCTCCAGCGGCGAATCGGCGGGCGTTGCGGCGTCTCTATTCATCGAAGGCCCCTGTCTTCCTCCGCTGACGCGGATTCCGAGCCGTTGCGGGCCGGGGTGTCAGGCATCTTTGCATTCGCAGATCCGCATGCGTATCGAAATTTCCAGAGTGATTTGCTAGTATGCACATGCGTCTTTTTGCTGAATAGCATGTTCGCGAGCGGAATGGCCGAACCACCGTGATGCTCGATCACCGGCCAGCGCGGCGCCGCGGCCGCCTAGCGAGGAGTTTCCCCTATGGATCCTGTCCAAATCGTCAATGACAAAGGCTACTTCAAGGTCGTCACCCAGCAGGACGTGGCCGTCAGTGGAGTGATCTTTGCGTGCTCGCCGGACGAGCTGACGGCGGAGCGCACGCTCCGCACCATCCAAGTCGACGAGCACACCCATCTACAGAATCACTTCCTGGACTTCGTCAACCACGCCTGCGCTCCGACCTCGATCTTCGATCCGGAGCGCCTGGCCTTTGTCGCTCTCAAGCCGCTGTCGGTCGGCGACGAGGTGACGTTCTTCTATCCCGGTACCGAAACCCATCTGGCTCACGAATTCACCTGCAACTGTTCCCACCGTGAGTGCCTCGGCTATATCGTCGGCGGCCTCGACCTGACGGTGAAGCAGATGCGCGCGGCCCTCGATCGAGGCCTGTGCACGCCGGTGATCGCCCGCCAACTCGAAGCGGCGGTCGCCGGTGCCGTCGCCGAGGCTCACTGAGCCTCAGGCGGATAGACCGAAATCTCCACTCGCCGATTGAGGGCATGATTGTTGGGATCGGCCGAGTCCGCCGGCTGATTCCAACCCTGGCCTTCGACCACGAACTTGTCCGGATCGAATTCGAACTCCTTGGTCAGGGCGTCCCGCACGGAGCGCGCTCGATCCTCGGACAGCGTCTTCACGTCCTCGAAGCGCACCCCCAAGCCCTTCATCGACGCGTCCGTGTGGCCGACGATGGCGACCACGGCGCGCTCGTACTGGCCTGCCAACCGGCCGACCTTCTCCAGCGTTGCGTTGACGTTGGGGTCGTAGAGGGTACCGGCGACGGGATTGTCGAACTCGTCGTGCTGCGGCTCGTAGATGTTCGCCGAGTTGGGGTAGAAGTTGATTCGGATCGTCTGGGTGAGGATCGGTGCCTCGGCCCGCACCTTGGAGTAGCTGGTGGGGGCGAAGGTGGTGCGGTATTCGTCTTTCTGATGGGCGAAGGTGCCGGCCGCATCGAGGGCCTTCAAGTACGAGAAGTCCATCACTTCGTCGAACCGCACCGGCGTACCGATCAAACCCAACTCGCGGTACACGAAGGTGATGTTCTTCCAGGTGCGCTCGAAGTTGGCGGGCTCGTTCTGGTTCAAGAAGAAGGCCTTGTTCTCTGCGAAGTTGGTCGAGTGGGCGTCCGCCTCCATCGCCTGCACCTCGTCCACCGGCATGCCGTACCCATCGCTCATCCACTGGAAGGCCTGGGCCTTGAACGTATCGTCCTTCAACCGCTCCATGCCCTGGAAGATGCCGGAGACCAAACCCTGCACGATCTCCGGGTGGTCCTGGGCGAAGTCCGCCCGGACCGCCCACACATCGGCGATCAGTTTGTTGGCTTCCGCGGTGGTGGTGAGAATGCGGGTGCCCCGCACGTTCTCGGGAATGTTGTAAATGTCCGGTGCCCAGGAAACGCAGGCGTCGATGGAGGAGTCCGACACGAAGGCCGCGGCCGCCTCGAAAGCGGTGGCGGTAAATTTGTGGTTCACCTCCGACGGCTGGATGCCGGCATTGAGCAGCAGGTTGTTCAAGAAATACTGCGACGGGCTGTTCTGGGCGTAGACGATGGTTTTGCCCTTCAAGTCCTTGGCGCTCTGGATGCCGTCGCGCACCACGATGCCGTCGCCGCCGTTCGACCAGTCCACCTGCTGCACGATGCGCGGTGCGGTGCGGGAATCCTTCATCAGGTCCGGTGCGAAGAGCGCCATCATGTCGAGGGTGCCCCACAGCACGTGGCTCTCCCCGGAGGCGAAGGCGTCGCGCGCCACCACCGGGTCGTCGATCAGTTTGAGATTGACTTTGAAGCCATGCTCCTTGAAGAAGATGCTCTCTTCATTCGGCCGGAAGCCGCCGTTGGCGGCGACGATCGGCAGCCAGCCGACCCACACATTGATCGGGAAATGGACGATCTTCTCCGCCTCGTCCCACTGGTAGTTGCTGACCCCCTGGACCGGCGGCAGCTTTTCCGCCGCCACGTAGGCGTATTCGTTGACGGTGGTGATGCCGGAAGTGTCCGGGGCCTCGTACTTCTTGAATTCATCGAGGTCGATGTCGCCGGCCTGCCGGCCGCCCGGAGCGATCAAGTCCCAGAAGAAGTAGATCGCGCCGCCGAGCAAGGCCAGCACGAACAAAAAGATGACCAGTTTGCCCAGTTTGGTGGGTCCGACGTTGTCTGCCATGGGTTCCTCCCGATGTATCGATTCTGCGCCGCTTCGGCCGCTTCCCGCCGCGGCAGCGCTTTAGCTCAGCTTTCGGTCAACTCCGGCCCCATCTGCTTGGCCGGCGGGGTCGTCTCCGGGGCTTCGGTCGTCTCGGTGCCTTCGGTCGCCGGCATTTCGATGCCGTAGGCGGCGGCGAATTCGTTCAGGGCCTGGTCGGCGAGGGCCTTCTGTTCGGCTTCCAGCAGCTCCACCTCGCTGGTGTCGATGCTCGAAGAGGCCACTCGCGCCCGCCCGGCGGCCAAATCCCGGCGCTCCTTCAGGTACTCGTCCACCCGGTTCAGGGTGTCGCCGGAGCCACCGATCTCGGTGATCATGCCCTTCGCCATCTCCTGCAGCTCGGCCTGCGCTTCGAGCATCTCCGTTTCCGTCAGCAGGCGCTTCAGGCTCTCGATCTTCTCGCGCGCTTCTTTGACGGAGACATCGCGCGACTTGACCAGCTTCTTGTAGGTCTCGTCCGAGGCTTCGAGTTGGACCCGGTTCTCTTCCAGCTGCTCGCGCACCGTCTTCAACTGGAGGGCGTACTGCCCGGCGGCGTCACGATTGCCGACCTTGAGATTGGCGGCGGCCTTGGCGGCCAGTTCGTTCTCGCGTTTCTCGAGGTTCTTGACCTGCCGCATCAGGCGCTCGACGAAGGCCGCGTGCTGCGCCAGACTCTCGTTGAAACGGGAAATCTGGCGGCGTAGATTTTCCTTCTCCGCCTCGATCAGGGCGCGGGGATTCTGTTTCTCGATTCCGGAGATGAAGAGGCTGAAGAATCCCCGGATCAGGTTACCGATGCGATTGAGCATCGTGGCTCCTTTCTGCGAGCGAAGACACTGGTCTGAACGGACTTACGACCGAAACCGCTGGAGAATTCCGTGGCCGCAGAATAGCAACGGGCCGGAAGAGGGTCAAACCACAATTCGAGGCCGTGGCGGACCTCAGTCGTCGTCCCCTTCCGGCAGATCGAGGGCGAGGTGGACGTCCGCCAGTTGATCCGGCCTGATGGCGGCCGGGGCGCCCATCAGGAGATCTTGTGCCTGCTGGTTCATCGGGAAGGCGATGACCTCGCGGATGTTCGGCTCGCGGGCCAAGAGCATGACGATGCGGTCGACTCCCGGGGCCAAACCACCGTGCGGCGGCGCACCGTAGCGGAAGGCGTTGAACATGCCGCCGAAGCGCTCGCGCACCTCGTCCTCACCGTAGCCGGCGATCGCGAAGGCCTTGAGCATGATGTCCGGCCGATGATTCCTGATCGCTCCGGAGGACAGCTCCACGCCGTTGCACACAATGTCGTACTGGTAGGCCAGGATCGACAGAGGGTCCTCCGTCTGCAACGCCTCCAGCCCGCCCTGGGGCATGGAGAACGGGTTGTGGCTGAATTCGATTCGGCCGGTTTCCTCGTCGCGCTCATAGAGCGGATAGTCGACAATCCAGCAGAAGCGGTAGGCGTCTGCCTCCAGCAGCTCCAGGTCTTCGCCCATCCGTTTGCGCAGGGCGCCGGCATAGGCCGCCGCCTGGGACGGTGGGTCGCAGGTAAAGAGGAGGGCGTCGCCCACGGTGACACCGCAGGTCTCCTGGAGGCGACTCGCTAGCTCCGGATCGATGGCCTTGGAGAGGCTGCCCTTGAGACCCTCTTCGACGAAGGCGACATACGCCAGTCCCGGCATGCCGAGTTCCTTAGCCCACTTGGTGAGCTTGTCGAACCAGCTCCGCGACCGGTCCGCCGCCCCCGGCGCCGGTACCGCCCGAACGACGGCACCGTTCTCGATGGCGCCGGAGAAGATCTTCACCTCGGAGCCGCGGAAGACTTCCGTGACGTCCGAGATCTCGATCGGGTTGCGCAGGTCCGGCTTGTCGCTGCCGTACTTGAGCATCGCTTCGGCGTAGGGGATGCGCGGGAAGGGCGGAGGGGTTACGGCAGAATCCGAAAACTCCGCGAAGAGCCCGGCCATCACCGGCTCGATGGCTTGGAAGACATCCTCCTGATCGACGAAGGAAAGCTCCACGTCGAGCTGGTAGAACTCGCCCGGCGAGCGATCCGCCCGGGCGTCCTCGTCGCGAAAGCAAGGTGCGATCTGAAAATAACGATCGAAACCGGCCACCATCAGGAGCTGTTTGAACTGCTGCGGTGCCTGGGGAAGGGCATAGAACTGTCCCGGATGCAGTCGGCTGGGCACCAAATAGTCGCGCGCGCCCTCCGGCGAACTGGCGGTCAGGATCGGGGTCTGGATCTCCTGGAAGCCAGCCTCCGTCATGCGCCGCCGGATGGCGGAGACCACCTGTGACCGCAACACAATGTTCTGGTGCAGTTTCTCCCGCCGCAGGTCGAGGAAGCGGTAGCGCAGCCGGATGTCCTCGGGCTCCGTATGGGCGCCACTCACCTGTAGCGGTACCACCTCGGCTGCCGACAGGATTTCGAGATCGTCGACCATCACCTCGACTCGTCCCGTCGGCAGCTCGGGATTCGGGCTCTCCCGTGCGACCACTTTGCCGGTTGCGCGAATCACCGATTCATGGTGTAAATCCGCCGCCGCTGCGTAGTGCGGGCTCTCCGGGGTGATGACACACTGGGTGAGTCCGTAGTGATCGCGCAGGTCGAGAAACAGAAGCTGACCCAGATTGCGAGCGCGATGCAGCCAGCCGGAAAGGCGAACTTCCTCGCCGGCGTTCGCCGGGCGCAATTCTCCGCAGGTGTGAGTTCGGTAGCTATGCATGATCGTTGATTCCCCGTGATAGACAATGCGGCCGCTGGGCGCGGCGAGAATCGCGAGTCTACCGCGCCGCCGAGGTCCGGTCACCGGTTCCGGGATGGGTCACAAGAAGCTGCCGTGAGGACGTCTCGCCGACGGCTCACCGGATAACATCTCCCGACCGCCTCCATTGGGTAGCCTCCCGTGACCGATAACCGATCTTCTGCCGATCCCGTCCTGACCGCCAATCTTTACGCTCGCGGTCGGCTGGACGCGGTGATCGCCGAGGTCATCGCTCCCTTGCGCAGGGCGATGGGGGAGGCCGGTTGGCTGTGGTTTCTGCGCTATCCCAAGGGCGGGGAACACCTGAAACTCAGGGGGTATGCCGAAGCGCCGCAGGTGCCCACCTTGCGGCACGAACTCGCTGCCCGCTTCGCCCGCTTCGCAGAAGACGGGAAAGGCACCGACACCCCCGGCCCTGCCGTGGGGCGGAGCCTCCCGGCCATCGATCTCGAAGACGATGTCGAAAGTCCCTACCCAAATCTCACCCTGCGCTGGACCGAGTACCGGCCCAGTGCCGTGTCCTTGGGCGGTGGGCCGTTGTTGGAAGATGCCACCTACCGTGAACTCTTCGGCCGCGCGGCGGCATCCTGCTGTGAACGGTTGGTCGGTCTCATGGCGGCGCCGCGGTCCGGTCTGCTGACCGCCGGCGGTCGCCTGCGAATCCTGGTGGAGATCGTCAGCACGTCGTTGGCCGGGTTGGGCTGGTCACGAGAACGGCTGGCGGCCTACTTTTCGTATCACCGCGACTGGATCATTCGCTTGCCGCTGCTCGGCCGGAGACAAGCGGGGAACTCCATTGCCCGGCTCGAAGAACGGGCTCGGACGTCCGCCATCAGCGGCTCCTTGATGGCCGGGCTGCGAGTGTCCGAGGAGGAGGCGCGGCCGCTGGTGAATTTCGTCGACTACCTCCGACGATTCGAAGGAGATCCGGTCTATGTCATCGATCCCTTTGCCGAGGGTCCGGTGTTTCCGGCCCTTTTCAAGGTGTTGCACGGAGTGTCCAATGCTTGTGGCTTGCGCATGACTCAGGAGCGGTTTGCCTACCACCTCTTGCTGCGCGGTGAAGATCGAGTGGCGGCCCTCCGGCCGGTCACACTTCGGCCGAGCGCCGGATAGGAGCGGCGCGCTCTGTCATTGGGACAATGAAGTTGTATGTGATAGCAGGCATACTTAATATCATCTTTTTATGGTAAGCTGACAATGGTTGTATTTTGGTAAGTCGTTTGTCCTTCTGCCAAGGGGGTGGTCGCCGTGGAGCGCGAAGCGCGACGCCTAGGCTCCGGCCTGCCGGAGCTGGGGCTTTCGACTCACGGCATGTGGGATCTGTTCTAGCTGCGGAAGATCGTCGGGCCGCCGCCTCGCCGGTGCCGATCGGCGAATGAGAGAAAGGAATTCCCAATGGACAAGGACAAGCTGAGAGAAGTGGCACTCGAGAAGATCGATGGCATGGACGAGACGGAGATCGATGGCCTCGCCGACGACGAGATCGAAGAGGCCACCGGTGGCATCTGCTCCATCTGGTGCTGCTCCGGGCAGATCGAGCGTAGCCCGGACATCCAGTAGGAAAGGCGTCGCGCAGGCCCACCGGCGCGGAATGAAGATCTTCGAAAGATCGCCGCTCCCGCTCCACGGGGTACTTCGCTAGCCTGCTGGTCTTCGCGCGCACTTTCCTACTGTCGACCACCGCCGGCAAGCAACCGGTGTGAAGCCCGCCGCTCGCCGAGTCGCTCGCGTCGAAGAACGAGAACTGCCGGCTGTCCAACGATTCTGTGGGCTTCCCGAGGGGGGCAAAAGGCTCTTTACTTTGTTGCGGTTAGCGATCAAGGGGCCAACGCCCATCAGGTCCTCCGGGGCCTTGTCCTGGTCTTGACAGCAGGCGTGCCGGGAGCATAGTTTGTTGTCATATTCAGGAATCTACAGAAGGAAAAAGAAAAGATGACAAACACTGACCTGATCAGGTTTCAGCAAGATCTGGGACGCGACGCCGCGCTTCGCGCCGAGTTTGAGAGCCTGGCGGAAGACCTGGCCACCTGGTCCGTCTGGGCTCGCTCGAAGGGCTACGACCTGAGTCCGGATGATCTGGCGGATCTCAACGAAGAAATCTCCGACGACGATCTCGACGAGGTCGCCGGCGGCTGGTCTTCGTCCGATCCTCCGCCGCCCCCGCCGGGCGGTGGCGGCTGATCTCAGACGTCTGAACCGCATCGGGTGACCCGCACCCTCGCGGCCTGGTGGCCGCTTCTCAGGAAGCGGCTTCCTGCCGATTTAGTCCGACCCGCGGCAGGGCGGAACCTCTCCTACTGCGCCGGCTTTCTGCCCGGGCGCCTTCTCTTTGCTTTCGAATGCCGACTGGCGCCTGCGAGCGAGCAGGTGGACCTGTCCTTTCGCATCGACCGGAGACTGCCTTCCGGAGCCTTGGTCAAGGCCTTCGATTCCGAGGCCTTCCGGGAGCTGTTGGAAGGCTGGCGGAGCGGCTCATTGGCCGACTCAGGCCGCCTGTGGATCGAGCTGGACCTGCCTGTCGGATCGGCATTGGGCGAGTCACCCAGCGGGGGATTGCCCCTCCCGATTGTCTGCATCGAGCGGACTCCCGGCGGCGTGGAGTTGAGCGAAGTCCTGGGAATCCTCCGTCGGCGAGAGCTATCCCGATCGCAGAGCCGCACAATCGACGAGTGGAGTCGACGCATGCCGCGGGGCGCGCGAGTTCTCTATGCCTTCGGACTCTGGTCCCGGCCCGGCGCTCCGGTGCGCGTGGAGTGGGTCGGACTGCCGATGGCCGACGCCGCCGGGGTGCTGCGGCCGCTGGTGCCTCCGTCGGTGATGGCGGCGGTCGAGCGGGGCGGGGGTCTGATGGCCGGGGTCGAGCGGCCCCACGTTTCCTTCGACCTCGTCTTCGGCTCGGACTCCGGGGTGGAGGTCCTGCCGCGGGTGGGCTTGGAGGGATCCTTCAGGTCGCCACCGGAGAAGGACCCTCGGTGGCGCTCGTTGCTGGAGCGGTGGACGCGCGCCGGCCTGTGTAGCGCGGCGAAGGCCGAGGCCTTTCTCCAGGCCTCGGGAGTGGATACCTATTGGACGGCGCGCGGTGACTGGCCCGCCGACGAGGTGGGCCTGGCGGGCCATGCGGTGCGTCGTCTGAGTCACTGCAAGCTGGTGGCACGCCCGAACGGCCAGCTCGAAGCCAAGGCCTACTTGCTGTTTCAGTTTGTCGAGGGGAAGGATGCCGCTCTCCCCGCTTCCATTGAAAGCTAGGAAACGGCGCTCAGAGGCGGATTCGGCAACGCTTCGATGCGGGCTCTCGAGCGCTCCATCGCGGTGTGGGCCCCGAGGCCGTCGAGAACGACGAAGTGCTGGTCCGCGAGTTTGCGGAAGGCTTTGTGCTGCCCGCGGTGGTGAAGGACGATCGCCTGATCGAGCTGGGTGAGGGCGGCTTCGTAGGAAGCTCCCAACCGCTCGAATACTCTCAGAGCTTCGGCGAGGTGGTCGCTGCTCTCGTCGAAGTCGCGCCGCTCCAGGGCGATGCGCCCGAGGGCTCGCTGGGATAGCCCTTCGCCAAAGCGGAAGTGTGCCTTGCGGGTCATCTCCAACCCTTCTCGCGCCTTGGCGAGAGCCTCTTCGGCGTTGCCTTCGGCCTGTTCCACCTCGGCGAGGTAGGCGGAGAACCAGCCCGCGAGCTGCAGCATGCCGACCTGACCGAGCACCTCGACGGAAGTCCTCAGGGCCTCGGCGGCCCGCTCCCGGTGACCGTCGACCCAGTAGGCATATCCCAGGAATCCCCCGGCGACGGCGGAGTTCATCGGGTCCTTGGACCGCTCGAGGCCGCCTTCACAGTGCGAGATTCCCGCCGCTCCATCTCCCAGAGCAGCGTGGAAGTAGCCGGTGCTCCAGGAAGCGTCGAGGCGGTAGTCCTCCAGTTCTTCGCCGCGGGCCGTCGCCTGCGCGATGGCCTCGAAGGCGGCTTCGAACTCGCCGACGGCGAAGTGGTTGAAGGCGTTGGTCCAGTAGGCCTGGCCTTGCCACCAGCGGCCGCCGGGGGCGTCGAGGAGTTCGAGGGCTTCGGCCCCGTAGCGGCTGCCTTCCGCAAACCGACCGGTCCAGAAGCCCTCCCGCGAGAGCACGTAGCAGGCCTGCCCCCGGGTGATCGGGTCGTCCGCCTCACCGGCGGCGGTGATCGATCGCTGGGCGGCCTCACGGGCCTCTTGCTGGACGCCGAGATAGCTATAGGTGTGAGCGCGCCAGAATTCGAACCGACCGCGGATCGCGGGAGTGTCCACCTCGTCCAGAAGCTGGTCGTGCTGCTGCAAGAGTTCGAGGGTCTGCGGGAACTGGGCGAGGGGCAGGAGCGACTCCGCGATGGACAGGACGACTTCCAGGGTCTGCTCGTTTCGCTCGCTGCTCTCGGGCAGCTCCGCGATGCGTTCGAGAGCTCGCCGCAGAGCGCTCACGGCATCTCCGTGAGCGAATTCGGCGACGGCCGCCCGGGCGAACAGAATCAAGTAGCGGACCGCTCGTTCCGCGTGAGGGGAGCGGCTCCAGTGAAAGGCGAGGAGGTCGAGGACTTCGTCCGGTCGATCGGCGTAGAGCGCCTCCAGCGCCGCGCCGGCTTGGGCGTGCAGTGCCCGCCGACGATCGGTGAGCAGGCTGTCGTAGATCACCTCCTGGGTGAGCCCCTGTTTGAACTGGTACCGGTCGTTGTCCGCGGGGGTGGGGAAGAGGAACTCCCAGCGGTTGAGATCCTTCAGCAACCGGCCGATGTCGCCGTGGACCTCCGCCAGAACGTTCTGCGAGAATTCCCGCCCGAGCACCGAGGAGGTTTGCAGCAGGCGCTTGTGCTCCTCCGCTAGGCGGTCGATGCGCGCCATCAACACCCCCTGCACCGTGTCCGGCACGCTGGCGTCGTCGTCTCCCTCGGAGATCGCCCGCGCGATCTCTTCCAGGAAGAAGGGGTTGCCCTCGCCCTTGGCGAGCATCATCTCGGTGAGATCCGCCGGCAGTTCGCGTTCCGCCAGGAGGGCGGTGACCAACTCGAGGCTGTCCGACTTCGAGAGCGGGCGCACGGGAATCTGGGTGGCGAAGGACTTTTCCGTCCAGTCCGCCGTGTAGCCGGAGCGAAAACTGAGCAACAGCAGGATCGGCGCCCCGGCGAGCGACTCGATGAGCGTCTCCAGGAACTGTTCGGACGTCCTGTCGATCCACTGCAGGTCGGCGACTTCGAGCACCAGAGGGCGAAGGCGGCAGGCATTCAGGAAGATCCGCAACAGGGTCGCGAAGGTCCGGTTCTGGAGGGTAACGGCCTCGATGTTCGCCAGTTCCTCGTCTTCGGTGGGACTGCCGAGAAGGCGCAGCAGGTAGGGCAAGTGCTCTTCCGGGTCGCAGCCCAGGCGCTTCAGGTTCGCCGACAGCTTGCGCCCGACCATCTCGTCCCGGTCGGCGGCGGTGATCTGGCCGGCCTGGCGCAGGAGCTGGATGATCGGCAGGTACGGGGTGGTGCTGCTGTAGGACAGGCAGGTGCCGCGCAGGTGGGTGAAGGAGGCCGGATCCATGGAGCTACAGAATTCCTTGACCAGGCGTGTCTTGCCGCTGCCCGCTTCACCGGTGATCCCGACCACCTGGCCACTTCCCTCGAATGCGCGCTCCCGCACATCGTCCAGAATCGACAGCTCCCGCCGGCGGCCGACGAAGGGGCTCGACGTCTCGCGCTCGAAGGCGCTGGCCTGGCGCGCGCCGCGCAAGAGGCCGGTCACCTTGAAGGCCTGGACCGGCTTGCTTTTGCCCTTGACCCGGGTGGGCGGCAACCCTTCCATCGCGAACAGGTTGCGCACCAGCCGCTCGGTCTTCTGGCTGATCAAAATGTCATCGGGTTCGGCGAGTCCCTGGAGTCGCGCCGCCAGATTGGTGGTGTCGCCGACGGCGGTGTAGTCCATCCGCAGGTTGTCGCCAATGCCTCCCACCACCACCGGTCCGGTGTTGATGCCGATGCGGAACTGGAGCTGGACCCCGTGCTTGCCGCCCATTTGCGCATGCGCCTCGCGCAGTTGGTGCTGGATCGCCAGCGCCGCCATCACCGCGCGTCGGGCGTGGTCCTCGTGAGTGATCGGCGCTCCGAAGAGGGCCATAAATCCGTCGCCGAGGAACTGGTTGACGGTGCCCTCCAGACGGTGGATCTCCTCCAGGGTGATTTCGAAAATCCGTTTGAACAGGCCGTGCATGGTTTCGGCGCCCAGCTTCTCGGCCGTCGCCGTCGAGTTGGCGAGATCGCAGAACAGCACCGTGACCTGCTTGCGCTCACCCTCCAGGGCGGCGGCTGAGCGCAGGATTTCGTCCGCCAGGTGAGCGGGTGTGTAGGTCTCCACCTCCGCCGTGGCGCGGGTCGGATGCACCGCCGGCTTGGGCGCCGGTGGGGGAGCGGACGCGGCCACCGTCGGCGGCGCGGTGGCGGTCGCCTGGGCCGCGACCGCCGGGGGAGCGGACGGAACCGGTGCGACCTGACCTACGCTCAGGGGAGTGCCGCAGTGGCCGCAAAAGCGGAATCCCGGCGGCGCCTCGATGCCGCAGGAAGGGCAGGAGGCCGCCAGTCCGCAGCCGCAATGGCCGCAGAAGCGCATCTCCGGTGGGCTATCGAATTGGCACTGGGGGCACCGCATGGCGTCAGCTCGTAAAAGGCAATTCTAGCAGGACGCTGAGAATCTGCCTCAGCACCCAGGAGTCAGACCTGAGCCCGAAGGGTGAAGCGGCGGCGAACAGCCGCCGAGGATGGGGTGAAGCCGAAAAGGCAGTTCTTTTCGGCTGAGGGGGCGCCTAGCCCCCTGACAACACGACTAGCAGCGCTGCTGAAATCATGCGCGAAGCGCTTCTTCAGCAGTGCTGCTAGTCTTCGAGCAGTTCTTTGAGCATGCGGTCGAAGCGATCGCCGGCGAGGGCGAGGGTGTCCAGAATGTTGGGATCCAATTCGTCGAACTCGGTGTCTTCTTCGGCCAGGGTAGCGAGGTCTTCCTCGGAGCCGAAGCCGAGGGCGCGGTGGCGTTCGCGTACGGTGGTCGAGAGGTAGATCGCCAGGGCTTTGTAGAAGCGTGCGGCGAATCCCATGTCCGCCGCCAGCTTGGCGTTCAGGGCCGCCCGGGAGATGGCGAAGACGATGCCCTCGTCCTGCGCCCGCACCGTCGCCGACGGCGGTCGGGCATCGACAAAGGACATTTCGCCGACGATCTCACCCACGCCGAGGCGGGCGATTTCGCGCTCGCCGCCGCCGCTGCCGAGGTAGACCGACAGGCCACCCCGCAAGAGGATGAAGAGGGCGTCGACCGGTTCGTCCTGGATGATGATCGCCTCGTTCGGTGCGACGTTCTGGGTGTGGCCCGTTTCGGTCAGCCATTCGACATCACCGTCGTCGAGCTGGCCGAAAAGGTAGAGGACCTTTCTCATAGTGCTTCCCCGGTGGTTGCCCCAAAGATTTCAAGGTGTGGTGTGGTGCAAATCACGGCAGGCCTCACACTTCCTGGCGCTCGACAAGAGTGGAGAACACGCCGCCCGCCCGGGCCAGTTCGGCGTAGGTGCCCGACTCCATCACCCTTCCCCGGTCGATGACGTAGATCCGATCGGCGTTCAGAATGGTGGAGAGCCGGTGGGCGACCACGATGCGGGTGGCGTCCAACTGCTCCAGGCTCCGGCTGACGATGTCCTGGGTGCGGTTGTCGAGGGCGCTGGTGGCCTCGTCGAACAGCAACACCCGGGGCCGGTGGACCACCGCCCGGGCGATCAGCAGCCGCTGTTTCTGGCCGCCGGAGAAGGTCCCGGCACCCTCGCTGATGATGGTGTGCATTTTCATCGGCATAGCGGCGATGTCCTCCGCCAGGCCAGCCATGGCGGCGGCCTCCCAGGCGGCGTCGATGCCGAGGTTCGAACTGCCGACGATATTCGAGTAGATGTCGCCGACCATCGGTTCGCCGTTCTGCAGCACGACCCCGATCTGCCGCCGAACGGACTGCAGGGCGAGGGATGAGAGGTCCTGGCCGTCGAAGTAAATCGAGCCGGCCTCCGGCGTCTCGAAGCCGAGGATCAGGCGGATACAGGTGGACTTGCCGGACCCCGAAGGTCCCACCAGGGCGACCATCTCGCCGCGCTTGGCCTCCAGAGACACATCGTCGAGGATCAGCGGACCGTCTTCCTTGTAGCGGAAGGAGACATGGTTGAACTCGATGTCGCCGCGTAGATCGCCGATGTCCACTCGGCTCTCGTCGACCTCCGGCGGCTCCACCAGGATGGGGACGAGGCGTTCGTAGGTCGGGACCATGGCGAGCACGCTGGACAGTACGCCGATGATCGCCAGGGACGAGGCGAGGAACTGGCTGAAGGCGGCGATAAAGGCCAGAAAGTCGCCGATCGGCATTTGGATCTTCTGGGACAGGCCGAGCATGGCGAAGATGGCGATCGAGGCGAGCACCCCGTAGAACGAGTTCAGGGCTGCCTGCAGGTTGGCGACATGGCGCACCCGCATGGCGTGACTGCGCTGCTCCGCGAAGCGTCCCGCCCACAAGGCGTAGCCGCGTTTTTCGGCGCCGGCGACGCGCAGCTTCGATACCCCATGGAGGAGTCCCAGAAGCAGGCTGGCGATCTTCCCCTGAATTTCGAACAGGGGCCGCTGGCGGCGAATCTGCATCAGGGTCAGAACCGTGGTGGTGACCATCAGCACCAGCACAATCGCCGTTGCCACCAGCGCCAGGCGCCAGGAGTAGTAGAACAGCAAACCGAAGCTGAACACCGAGAAGATCGCCGTCAGGAGGGTCGAGGTGACGTTGCCGGCGAGAAGTTCGCGGATCGCGTCGAGGCCGAGGGAGCGGTCCGCCAGGTCGCCGACGGTGTAGCGGCGAAAGAACGACATGGGTAGCGAGAGCAGGCGGTTCCAGACGGCGGCCTGCACCGAGCCATCGACCTTGGCGCCGAGGCGCAGCATCGCGATGCCGCGGACGATCTCGAACACCCCCGTCGCCACGGCGCTGACCACCAGGGCCATGCCGAGCTGGGCGAGCTGCGATCGGTCGGCGCTGGGGATCACCTGGCCGAAGAGCCGGCCGGTGATCAACGGCACGACCATGCCCAGGAGGCCGCCGCAAAGGCCCATCATGATCAGGGTCATCACGTCCCGGCGGCGTCCCTTGAAGGCGGCGCGGACCAGATCCCTAATCCCCAGGGGACCCTCCGGCAGCGGCGGGTAGAGCATGAAGGCGTTGCCGTCGAGGGCCTCGCCGATTTCCTTGTCGACCGGTTGCCGGGTGCCTTCGACCGGATCGACCATGTCGTAACTGCGCGGCGAGGTGGGCAGCAGAGCCACCGCCCGCCGATCGTCCTCTTCCTTGCCCTCGCCGAGCAGGCGGACGCCGATCAGCGGACCGTTGTCGTGGCGCCACCAGTCGTCCCGCAGCAGCACCCGACGGCTGCGCAGGCGGGAGGCGGCGCAGATCTCCTCCAGCCGGGTCTTGCGCTTCTTACCGGACTCCGGTTCCGGCGGTATCCGGATCTCGAAGCCGTGAAATTCGCCGATCAGGCGGCACACGGTGATCATCGGCTCGCTGACGGTGGCGGTGGCGGAGGATCCGGAATCGTCGCTGTCGAGAATCGACACCAGCCGTTCCGTCGCTGACTCGACCGACCGCCGATCGAGTTCCGTGGCCAGCCCGAGGCGTTGTCGTTCTTCCTCGTCGATCGTTCGGCGCTCGATCTCGAGCCAGGTCAAGAAGCGCTGGTGGAAGGCCCGCAGATGATCTTCGAGGGTGCCGGCCTTCAATAGCTCTTGAGTCGAGCGGGCGGAAACCACCGTCTCGCCATCGCCGGTCAGCCACAGATCGCCCGTCGAAGGCACCGTTTCCCCCACCGCCAGGGCCAGCTCCGGGATGCCCAAATAGCGCGCTTCGCCGCTCTCCAGGCGCACCCACAGGAGACCCTTGGCGGGGCGTCCGGCGGGTTTCTTGGCCTCGAGTGCCTGTTCCGTGCCGTCGCTGCGGAGTGGCGTCAAATGGTGCGGCGCTGGAGGCCGGGGCACCGCCTCCGTCACGGAAGCGATCCAGCCGTCGATGCGTCGCCCTAGAGCCTCAGCGGCGTCGTCTCTCTGCGGGGCGGTGGTGACCTCGCCCCGGTTCACTTCCGTCAGTTCCGTCGGCTCCGTGGCGACGGCGATCAACCGCAGGCCGCCCGCCTCGAAGCTCGCCAGCAAGCCGCCATCGGCGGTGACCTCGCCCAAGTGCAGGCGAGGGCCGGTGGCGCGTCCGCCGTCCCAGGGCTCCATGAACAATTCGAGACGGCCCCGGTCGACCAGCCACAGGCGGCTCTCGGAGTGGGTGAGGTCCAGAGTGCGGTTGCTCGGCAGCGACAACGGCGAGCCGCCGCCGGCGTGGTCGCCGATCGCGGCGGGGGTGGTGGGCTCGTTCATCGGCGGCTACTCATTGGAAATCAGGGCCGCGTAGGGACCCTCCGTGTCCACCATCAATTCGTCGTGGGTGCCGCGCTGCACGATCTTCCCCTGGTCCATGACGATGATCTCGTCCGCATCGCGGATGGTGCTCAGGCGATGGGCGACGATCAAGCAGGTGGCGCCGCGGCGGCGGAGGTTCTGATCGATCAGCGATTCGGTGGTCGAGTCGAGGGCGCTGGTGGCCTCGTCGAGCACCAGCAGCGAAGGATTCACCACCAGGGCGCGAGCGATCTCCAAGCGCTGCCGCTGGCCGCCGCTGAAGTTGCTGCCGCCCTCTTCCACCAGACTCTGGTAGCCACCGCTGCGGGCCGCGATGTCCTCGTGGATAGAAGCGTCTCGGGCCGCCGCCACGACCTCTGGCAAGGGGATGGTCGAGTTCCACAGGGTGAGGTTCTCGCGCACCGTGCCCTCGAACAGGAAGATGCTCTGGTCGACCACCGCCAGCGACTGGGTGAGCACTCGGCGGGGGATCTCCTCGCGCTTTCGGCCGTCGAACAGGATCTCGCCGCTCCACGGCTGGTAGAGGCCGGTGACCAGCCGCGCGACGGTCGACTTGCCGCTGCCGGAGCCGCCCACCAGGGCCACCCGCGAACCCGGTTCTAGGGTCAGTTCGAAGCCGTCGATCAACGGCGGATCCAGCCGGCTGTAGCCGAACTGTAGGTGGTGTAATTCCAGCCGGCCGGCCAGCTTGATCGGTTCGTCCTCGTCCAGTTCATCCTCGTCATCGACCTTCACGGACGAGTCGACCGGGTAGCGCAGCACGTCGTCGAGGCGGTTCATGTCGCCTTCGACGGTCTGCACCTTGCCGCCCAGGTTGACCAGTTGGCTGACCGGGGCGATGAAACTCGCCATCAGCACCTGGAAGGCGATCAGGCTGCCCAAGGAGAGTTCCCCCTCCATCACCCGCAGGCCGCCGATGGCGAGGATCGCGGCGGTGGTGAGGGCTGCCAGCAGCGGCGGCACGGCGTTCAGGAACTGGGTGTAGCGCTCCAGGTCCTGGCGGATATTGACCACCTTGGCCTGAAAGCCCGCCCAGCGGGAGTAGAGATCCGCTTCGCTGCCGGACGCCTTGTAGGACTCGATCATCTGCAAACCGCCGATGGCGGTGCCGTTGAGCTTGCCCTTCTCCTGCAGCAGCCGGCGGCTGCCGTCCACCCGCTTGCGGGCGACGAAGCGCAGGGCGACGACGTTGAGGAACGCCGCCACGATGCCGACCATCGTCAAGAGGACGTCGTAGCGCAGCATCACCGCCACGTAGAAGACGATCACGATCACCCCGAGGGCGTTGGTGGCGAGGTCGCGGGAGAGAAGCTGCGCCACGCGGTCGTTCGAGCGCACCCGGGTCGAGATGTCGCCGGCGAAGCGCTGGCTGAAAAACACCGTCGGCAGGCGCAGGACGTGCCACAGAAAACGGCTCGAACCGGCGAGGGCGATCTTGGTTTCCAGGCGCAGGAGGAAATGCTGCTGGAGCCAGGTCAAAGCGCCCAGGATGAGCGCCGTCAAACCCATGCACAGGAGCAGTGGCCGCAACCACTCCAGGCGGCCGCTGAGCAACACCTGATCGATGAACACCTTGGAGAACACCGGCACCACCAGGCCGGGGATCACCAGCGCCAAACCGGCCAGAACCACGTAGAGTAGGCCGGTGCGGGAACCGCCCACCCGGCGCGCCAGGGCGGGTAAAATGTTGGGCGCCTGGCCGCCGGCCTCGAACTCCTCGTTCGGCTCAAAGGTGAGTACCACGCCGGTGAAGGACTGGTCGAGCTCTTCCTCGGTCACCACCCGCGGTCCCATCGCCGGGTCGTTGAGAAAGACCTTGCCCTTGCGGAACCCTTCGAGCACCAGGAAATGGTTGAAGTTCCAGTGCAGGATGGCCGGCCCCTTGAGGCGCCGGAGGGACTCCGGCTGCTTCTTGAAGCCCTTGGCGGTGAGGCCGTAGGTGCGCGCCGCCTTGATCACGTTGCTGGCCTTGGAGCCGTCGCGAGAGACTCCGCAGGCGATGCGCAGCTCTTCGAGCGGCACCCAGCGCTTGTAAAAAGCGAGGATGATCGCCAGGCTGGCGGCGCCGCACTCCACCGCCTCCATCTGGAGCACCGTGGGCGTCTTGTCTCGGCGGGCCTCGCCGGCGCCGCCGCGAATTCGTTTCCAGAGGGTTTTCAGCATCGGACCCCTAGACTCCAAGCTTTTCTTTGACCGTGGGAATCACCAGGTGGATCGGCTGGTTGCGCTCGATCACCACGCTGCCGGCGGCCAGGGTGCCGCTGGTGATTTCGAGTTCCGGGCCGCGCGACGAAGACCAGCGGAAGCCCGTCGGGGTGGAGGCATCGCGCTCCAACTCCACCTCCACCTGGATCGGTGGTCCGTCGGCCATCATCCCCGTCACCAGATCGTCGTTGGCGAGCAGGCGGATCATGCCGCGGCGGGTCGAAGGGAACTCCGCCACCCAGCTCACCTGGCCCAACATGTAGCCGAACTCCTCGCGCTTGACGGTGGAGGGGGAGACCTGGGCCTCCATGCCCGGCTTGATCTTCTTGCCGTCGGAGGCCGGCACGAAGAGGATTGCGATCACCTTTTCGCCCAGCATCTCCATGCTGAGGAGCGCCTTGCCCGGGCTGATGACATCGCCGGGATCGACGATCAACTCCAGCACCCGGCCGGCCACTGGCGAGAGGACCTGCGAGTCTTCCTGGAGCTGCGCCCGCAGGTCGGCGATTTCGAACTCCAGGTCGCGCACTTCGGTGCGCTGCTGCTCGATCTGCTGCTCCGAAACCTGTTCTTTCTCCAGGCGGGTGAGGTCGAGGGAGGCCAGCTCCAGGCGGGTGGAGGCCACCCGGTCCTGCAGGTTGTTGAGATCCTGCTGGCTGGCGACCAGATCCTGTTTGGTGATGAGGCCGTCCGTCAGCAGGTCCTCCTGTGCCGCGATGCGTTCCTGAAGGAGCGCAATATCCGTGTCCAGGGTTTCGAGGGTGCGTTCGAGCTTCCGCCGCTCCTGTGCCCGGTTGCGGGTCTGTAGGCGCTCCTGCTCCGCGGTGAAGCCCATCATGTCGTCGAGCTCCTGCTGGCGGGCCTGGAGCTTGGCGACGGTCTCGTCGATCCGCCGTTCGAGGGCTTCCTGGCGGACCGTGGCGACCACCTGTCCCTGCTCGAGGGTGTCTCCCACCCGCACCCGCACCTCCTCGACCTGGCCGCTGACGTTCGACACCACGTCGGACACTCCGCCCCGGCGCAACAGAATGCCCGATCCCGGGGCTTCCGTGGGCAACGAGCCGAAGACTCCCCACACCAGCGCCGAAACGATCAGTGCCCCGAGGGCCGCCAGCGCCAGCCAGCCCCGTGGGGTGGTGACCTGCAAGAGCTGGTCGAGTTGTTCCGGCGACGACAACCTTTCGAGGGCGACTTTTCGGAAGATCACGGCAATTCTCCTGCGGAAGGGGAGGGGCCGGAGTCCGGCCGGACCGGAACCATCGGCGACGGCTCCGGCAGGGTCACGAAATCGCTCAGCCGGAGTTCGCCCCCGTCGCCGATCCTTCGGACCAATGTGCCGGTCCGGAAACGGAGGTCGAGGAGCGCCAGGGCGAGGGACAACTGAGCCGACACGAGCTGCCGCTGCGCCGCCGTCTGGCGGTCCTGTTGCGAGATCACGTCGATTAGGGTCGAAGCGCCCACGCCGAGCTTCTTAGCCTCGTTGCTCACCACCCGCGCGAACAGTTCCACCGAGCGTTGCGCTCTCTCCAATTGCTCGGCGTTGCGCCGCAGGCCGTCGAGGGCCGAAGGTACATCGGCGCCGAGCTGCTTTTCGAGCGCCTCCACATCCAGGCGGGCACTCGTCAGCAGAGCTTCCGCCTGCAGCAGCAGGCCCTCCGCCCGGCGGTTGCGCAGCGGTAGGCCGAGGCTCAGTCCGACGGAAGTGCTCACCCCAGGTACATTCTCCAGCGGCGAGGAAAAGAGGTCGCCCACCGAGTCGCCCGCCACGAATCCCGTGTAGCTGGGAGTGACCAGCAGGTCGAGGCGTGGTTTGAGGCCGTTCTCGGCGGCGCGCGCCAGAATCCGGCCAGCTTCCTCGCGCAATCGGGCGGCCCGCAGATCGTCTCGCCAGCGCAGGGCGAGGGCGACGAAAGCCAGGCCGTCGCCGGATCCGCGCAGGTCTTCCGGAGCGACCACCGGCAGGGGATCCGAAGGCATCGGCAGCCGGGCGATGGCCTCCGCCGACAGTCCGATCTCCCGGCCGAGGTTCTGGCGCGCGGCAAACAGCGCCTGCTGGCCGGCGATGCGGCTCGTCTCCTTGGCGGTGAGATCCGCCTCGAGGAGAATCAAGTCCGCCGCCGGCCGCAGATCCGCCTCCACCAGGCGCTCGGATGTTTCGAGCAGTTCGCGGGAGGTCCGCTCGCTCTCGGAGAACACCGTCAGATTGCGCCTCGCCGCCACCACCTGCCAGTACTGCTGGGCGACCCGCAGGAGGCGGAGAGAGAGGGTCTGCCGGACGTCCGCCGCCACCGCTTCGGTCTCGATCTCGGCGGCTCGCAGGTTCGCGGTGACGGTGGCGGATCCTCGGCCGCGCAGCAACGGCTGCCGGAAATCGATCGCCAGGGTGCCGACATTGCTGCCGCCGTCCTCCCGGTCCTGCTGCAGTGAGACCGTCGGGGTGAGCTGCAGGCCGCTGTGGAGAAGTTGATCGACGCCGGCCGATAGCAGGTACGTTTCCTCCTCGGTCGAGGAGTCCTCGCCGGTGGGTGTTTCGGTATCCAGCCGGGTGGCGCCGGAGGTCACCAGGGGATCGAAGGTAGCGGCTGCCTGGAGCCGGCTGCCCTCGGCCAGATCCGACTGCACCAGCGTCCGAGCGATGGCCGGATCGTTCTCCAACGTGAGGCGGAGGGCTTCGAGCAGGGTCAGGCCGGGAGCTGGGGGAGCTGCGAAGACAGGGGAAGCGGCCAAGATCAAGGCAAGGGCCATCGCCGCCGCGCCTGCGGCGACTCTGGAAAGCCGTGCCATGCCGCCCTCCGGACGCTGCGCAACGGCGTTCACAAACTCGCGCAAGTCGTTGAAAACATTCATTTCAAAGCGTATGTCGATCTGGTAAAGTAGCACGATGAGTCGACACGCGCAAGACGTTTTGTTGGAGGAGAGCTTCGCTTCTCTCTATATGGCTCTGGGTGCGAATCCTGGGGAGGCCGCGGAGCTTCGGAACTACGGCGACAACCGCTTCGATCCGGCCGCCGCCAGCGGTTTGTCCTTCCCCTTGCCGGACGAAGCCTTCGTCGCCTGCTGGCAGAAGTGGGAAAACGCCGCGCGCCGTCGCGGGGCCTGGGAGGTGCTCCGGGCCGAGTTGCCGCAGCTCGCCTTTCCGGTGCGCGAGGGCATCAGCAAGTCCTCCGCCTACCGCGCCGCCACCTTGAAGGGCGTGGATCCCACCTCCCTCGACGAGGCGACCGGACTCCAACTGGACGATCCCTCCCGCCTCGAACTGGAACTGTTCGAGAGTCCGGCCGGGCGAGTGCCGGTGCTTCGCATCCAGGACTCCGGGCGGCAGGAATTCGTGGCCCTGGTGCGCGCCCTCTCCCGGCGCAACGAACCGGCGACCATTCCCGAGGCGATGGGCGCCCAGATGCTCGCCGGCTACAACAACTGGGCTCGCCTGCACCGGTTGCGCCGAGCCTGGGAGGCCACCGACCCGGCCGAGCGCGAAACGGCAACCTGGGGAGAAGAACTGCGTCGCATCCTGCCGCAGAAAGAGCGGTATCAGGACCGCTTCATGATCCTGAGCGATGGGCCGTACAGCGCCGTCTCGGCGGAAGAACTGGGTTTGGAGGAAGCCGAGTGGCGGCGCAAGTCCTTCGTCATCCGCCGCGACCACGAAGCCGCCCACTACTTCACTCGCCGGGTGTTCGGCTCCATGCGCAACCACCTGCTCGACGAGCTGATCGCCGACTACGCCGGCATCGTGGCGGCGGAAGGCCGCTTCCGGGCCGACTGGTTCCTCCGCTTCGTCGGCCTCGATCCGCGAGGCCATCTGCTCCCGGAGGGCCGCATCGCCATCTACCGCGGCGACCCGCCGCTATCGGACGGCGCCTTCGCCGCCCTCGGTCGGATGATGGTGCGGGTGGCCGACCACGTTCAGACCTTCGATCGCCGAGCCTTCGACTCCGCCGCCGGACGAGGTGAGCGCACTCAAACGGAGCGCGCCGCCACCTTCCTCGCCCTGGCCGGTCTGCGGCTGGAAGAGCTGGCGGCGGACAAAGGTGCCACCCACCTGACCGGTGCCTACGAGGCGGCTCGAACGACCCTGCGGGATTCCGCCGATCCGTGACCGTCTAGGCCGCGTGATGTCGTGCCATTCCCTCTCCCGGCACCTGGAAGCGGGGTTTTCGTCGTGCCCCTCAAAGGTGCCACCCGAATATCGAGCTGCCCCCTCAAAGGTGCTACCCGAATATCGAGCTGCCCCTCAAAGGTGCGCCCTCTCAAGGGTGCCACCTGAAAGTCGAAATGG
The DNA here is from genome assembly GCA_039030395.1 of Acidobacteriota bacterium. Lineage (NCBI taxonomy): Bacteria > Pseudomonadati > Acidobacteriota > Acidobacteriota bacterium. The sequence goes on along the minus strand of JBCCEF010000013.1, from coordinate 114 downwards.
CGCGTCTATGCAGTTTTCGGGGAAGAGCGTTTTCGGCTGCGAGCGATCCTCGTCTCCCTCTGCGTCTCCCTAGGGCATGGGAAGACCATTGCTCTACGTACCCCCCGGTGGCGG